>JBHEOU010000080.1:3514-7759 GCA_046260645.1 Bacteroidales bacterium
TATCTTCAGGGAAGTATCGGAAGCATACCATGAACTCTCGGAACTGGTCAGGAGCTCTGTGCATGACCGGCCCGAAATCCTGCTGGGTTCACCGTGGGAGGACGTATGGTATGTCTCTCCCGCCAACTCCTACACCGGCAAGCTCATAGATGATGCCGGCGGACACTATCTCTTCAGTGACCTCACCAAGGCTAATTCAGTACCATTCTCCGTAGAGGCCGTCTTTGAACGTGCCACAAAAGCTGATATATGGATCAATCCCGGCACTGCCGAGAGTCTCTCCGGGATAGCTGCCGCTGACCACCGGATGACACGGCTGCCGGTATATACAAGCGGGGCAGTGTGGAACAACAGAAGAAGGATGACTCCCGGGGGTGGAAATGACTATTGGGAGAGTGCTGTCATACGGCCCGACCTTCTTCTCCGGGACTTTATTTCCATTATTCATCCGGAACTTCTGCCTCAACACCGGCAGTATTATTATATGAGGTTGCAATGAGGGGGTCGGTACCTGGGAAGACGCTGGTAATGACCGGACTTACCATCCTGGTTGTCTTGCTGTTTGTTGCAGATCTGCTCATGGGAAGCACCCGTATTGAAGCTTCTGAGGTCATCAGGTCACTATTTGGACATGGGACACCCGGCAGTGAGATCATAGTGATGCAGTTCCGTCTGCCGAAGGCGCTGACGGCTATCATTGCCGGCGCGGCCTTGTCTGTCAGCGGCCTGCTGATGCAGACTCTGTTCCGCAACCCTCTGGCCGGTCCTGATGTGCTGGGCGTCAGCTCCGGCGCCGGTCTGGGTGTAGCCCTTATCATTCTCACCATGTCACCTCTGTTCACCCTCCCTGCCGGCAGCGCCCTGCAGGGCTGGGGACTCATACTGGCAGCATGGGCCGGCGGCGGAGTGGTGATGATGATTATAATGGCTGTCTCGGCCCGCATGCGTGATATCATGACCGTGCTGATAGTGGGGCTGTTGCTCGCCAGCGCCATCTCGGCGGTGGTGATCCTGCTGCAGTACTTCAGCAACGAAGCCATGCTACGGACATACGTCATATGGACCATGGGCAACCTGGGAAATATTTCTTACCCGCAGATACGTGCCCTGGCCATCGCCACGGCATTAGGGTTCGTTATCGCATTGCTGATGGTCAAACCGCTGAATGCCATGCTTATGGGCGAGACCTTCTCCCGTACGGTAGGGGTAAAGATGAACCGGACCCGGATCCTCCTGCTTGCAGCTGCCAGCATACTGGCGGGAAGCGTTACTGCCTTCTGCGGACCGCTGGCCTTCATCGGTGTGGCAGTGCCCCACATAGGAAGGCTGGTGTTCGGCACCAATGATCACCGCACGCTTATGCCGGGTGTTGCTCTATGCGGCTCGGCAGTGCTGTTACTGAGTGATATGATCTCAACCATTCCGGGAGGCGGGCAGATGATACCGGTAAATACAGTTACATCACTCATCGGCATACCAGTGGTGTTGTGGATTATCCTGGGCAGAACCGGGATGGGAAGGAGGTTCTGATGAGGACGAGGAGTATCATAGCCGAGACAACCGACCTGGCAATAGGTTACCTGACACGCAGAAGTATAAACACCTTGATGCAGCACATCTCACTGCAAGCACATAAGGGGGAACTCGTAGCTCTCATCGGACGGAACGGCACCGGCAAAAGCACACTGCTGAGGACCCTCGTGGGACTTCAGCCTGCCCTGGGCGGGAAGATACTCCTCCAGGGAAAGGAGCTGAGCACCATCGGATCATCGCTGCTGCCCCGGATGGTAAGCTTTACATCCACCGAACCCATGGCCATACACAATATCAGGGTCCGTGACGTGATTGCCCTGGGACGGTTCCCGTTTACCAACTGGATAGGGACAATTACCCCGGACGATGAGGAGGCTGTCAATAAGGCGCTTGAAGCCACAGGACTGACACAGCTCTCCGGGCGAAGCATTGACAATATCTCAGACGGCGAGAGGCAACGTACGCTTATTGCACGGTCACTGGCACAGGACACGGGGCTGCTTGTCATGGATGAGCCAACCGCCTTCCTCGACCTGCCGTCGAGATACAGTATAGTAAGCCTCCTGAGACAACTGACACGCCAGCGTGACAAGTGTGTCATCTATTCGACTCATGACCTTGACACAGCCATCAATGAAGCTGACAGGATATGGCTCATGACAGGAGAGGGGATTGCCGAGGGAGCACCGGAGGATCTGATACTAAACGGTGCCGTAGCTAAAGCCTTCGAAAGCCCCCTGCTGTCATTCAGTAGCAGTGAGGGAACCTTCAGCTTTATCAGGGGCCGGCAGACGGGAGTAGCGCTTGAGGGAAAAGGGATGGCAGTAAGAATGACTGAAAAGGCCCTTGGCAGGTGCGGGTACAGAACCGACCCCGAAGCCTTGTTAAAGGTCAGAGTGAGCGAGACATCCGACGGCACGGAATGGATTGTGTCAGACGGACAGAAGACAGAACATTTCTTGTCACTGTATGACCTCCTGAGTCATCTTCCATATGAAACCGGTCAGTGACCCTGGAATTTCCTGTAAGTCTCGATAAATGACGGTATATCTTCCGTTGCAAGCCTTTTGGCAATAATCTTTTTATCTCTGTCAAGGATGTAGATCAACGGCGTTGATTCCACATTGTAGAGGTAATCAAACCGGCTGAGGCGCTGCGGATCCCACCCGTTTATCCAGTTCAGCCCGTTATCAACAATATACTTTTCCCATTCTTCCCTGTCATGCTGGGTGCAGACAGCAAAAACCGCTATCCCTTTCTCCCTGTTCTTTTCATAATACTCTTTGAGCATGGGTGTAGCCTCCTTGCAATGACCGCAATCAGGTTCCCAGAAATAAATTATGGTGAAGTCAGCTCTGACATCGTAAAGAGAGACATAATGACCTGCAAAGGAGTTCATCAGCAGTTCCGGAGCTATCGTGCCTATGAGGTTGGTCCTGAGACGATCGACTCTTTTCTTCAGGTCAGCAAGGTACTCTTCCGATGCCCATGGTGCCCTGCCTGACAGGTAGATCCTGTCTGCCAGGTGCACAACCACGGCATCATGACCCATGATCTCACTCACGGCGTACCTGTTCATGAGCCACACGGCAACATACTGGAACAGATCATCGTTTGCGGTGCTCTTCTCAAGTACCCTGTCAGCCTCCTTTATGATTGAGTCAGGCATCTGTATCACCACCTGCCTGAAAAACTGTTCAAGCCTGCCTCCGAGCACGGGGCTTCGTATAAGTCCGGGCTCCGTGAATTCGATGTTATCGAAAAAATGGTTTTTATAGTGAAGATATGACATCAGGCGCGCAACCGAGTCACGGTTCACCGTGCCTGCCGGAACTACCGGTTCAGGTGTCTCCACAGGAATGATTGACCTTGCAATTGCTCCCAGCAGTGTGCCTTTATTAGTTTCGGCAGTCTCCAGAAGATACTGTTTCATCTTTTTCTCATGGTCACCCAATTGCTTCCGCAGTGCTGCCGCTTCAGAGCCTGACGGCGGAGCGGCATTAAGCCTGCCGCTCAGTGCCATCGCCTCGTCCTGCAACTCCTTCCATCTCCTCTGATACCCAAGGAAACGGATGTTCTCTTCCGATCCGTTGAATACAAGTGTCGCGGCAGGGTCACCAACATCGCAGACAATGTCAAAGTGCTGGTCATTCCCAAGGAGAAACTCAAAGAAGGTGTTACCCGGCAACACAATCATGTAAACGCCCGGCGCCAGTCTGTCAGCTCCGGTGAAACTGCAGGTTCCGGATTTGCCGGTGCTCAGGCTGTCTTTTACATACTGCTGGTTGCCGACATGATATGCGAGTCTTACCATTATGTCATTATCGCCCTTGACGGTAACTGATATAGAGTGTCCCGGCTGGCCTCTGAGCAGGCTGAGGGAACTCATAAAAACAAAAATGAGAATTGCAGTTATATATCTGGTTTTCATTCGCTGGATATTTGCCACCGCCCCGGCGTTAACCAGTCCGGCACCAAGTATTTCTGAAGCCCCGGTGGCGTTGAGGATGCCATTGGTTCCAGCGGTTGTGCAGTGTATCAATGTTTTACCGGCAATGTTGCCGGTCATCATCTCGGTAGGACTGTTGCCAAAGTCAAATCCCTCGGGCTTTCTTTCGTTCTGTTCGCCCGCAATAATTACATCAGCCTTAAGTTTATCCCTTAGAGCAAATGCCCCGGCAGGGGAGGAAACGTCAATAAGTCGCTTTATCC
>JBHEOU010000081.1:0-7723 GCA_046260645.1 Bacteroidales bacterium
AGAAAAGCTATTGATGCGCCAAACGAGGTGTGATCCTTAAAGAACGGATAACAGGCCGAATGAGCGAACTGCTGGTTCAGAAGGCCTGCTCCCTGTACCCTGACGATGAAATATATCACTACTATTGCCAGTCCTGCCGAATAGGCTGTTATGTATCTGCGGCTGAACCGTTCACTGCCGGCCAGCTGGGCCGCGACAAGATAAAAGCCTGCTGTGAACCACAGACGGTAGGCCAGTGTCTTGAATGACACCCCGGGCATGGTCGAGGTGAATGCAGTCACCAGTGTCCATAAGAGATACAGGCCAACCATGACTGTCACAGGGTGCCTGAGCAGCCGGACAGAAAATTCCCGTGTGACGATAAGCTTGAAAATCGTAATGAAAAGCAGCAGCGCCAGAACCGGTTCTGTGGGAACAGAGAGGTCAAAACCGGCGACTCCGGTGATCTGACTCATCTGCAATGACAAAGGAGTAAAGAAAAGTGTCAGCAGCAGGAGATGTTCCAGGGACAGAAGCGCCAGGAGGCCTATGGCCAGGGCCGCCGGCACAAGCAATATCAGCAGTTCACTGCCTGTCATCAGCGGGGTGCAGCTTCACGCCCTCGATCACGAACAGTGTCAGCGCCAGTAAAATGAGCACGGAAACTGTCGATGCAATGACAATAAGGCTCCGGCGCGGGTAGATTTTCTTCTCTGCTACCACCGCCCTGTCGACTACCAGGGTGTAGGGCATGGTCTGCTGGCTAAGGGCCAGCGCTTCGAGATATCTCCCCCGTATCAGGCCGAGGTATTCAGTCTCCGTTTCAAGTGAAGACCATGTCTTGAGGGCGGCAGCTCCCTGCAGGGTGCTGAGCGTGTCTTCATACCTTCTGACAAGCCGGTCCTGAGCTTCATAGCTGCGGCTGATCTCATCAAGCATCAGGGTGGCGGCGCTGCGCTGGAGGTTATTGAAGATGGTGTCGGCACGCGAGGCCATGTCGTTTGCCATTGCACAGGCAATCTCCCTGTCGCGGTCACGGACCCTTATCTCCACTGATCCGAATGATGTCTTCGAACAGTGAATGTACCTGTCCATCTTTTCTGAAATGACGGTATTGGGATACCTCTCGCCGGGCTTTATATTGTAGTGCGATTCAAGGTCATAGGTATTCCTCAGCCAGTCGCTGACCTGGTCACTGTTGATTACCTGGATAAGCTTTTCCGTTGCCTCCTCATCACCGAAGAGAGCTGTCTTGGATGTCGCATCACCAAGCAGAGTGCGCGCCTCAGTGATGTTCGACGAAGGATAGAGCGTCACCGTTGATTCGTACAATGGCTTTATCAGCAAGGCGATGACAGCAGATAAAACTGCCGCAACCAGTCCTGCTATAATGAACTTCCGGAAGTGTCTGATGATAAAATTTATCAGGTCGGGGGAATCCGGTTTGAATTCGGCTTTAATGTCTCTCTTCATCCGTGCCAGGTATTTTTTATATAACCCTGATGAGAAAATAGCTCTTCTTACCCTTCTGCAGCAGCAGGTACCTCTTGTTCAGGAGCTGGTCGGCAGAAACGGTCATGTCAGCACTGTCGACCCTGCCCTTGTTCAGGCTGACCCCTCCCCCCTGGATAAGGCGCCTCAGTTCTCCCTTCGACTCCGCGATCGTGGTGTGTACCGCGCAGAGGTCGGCTATGGTGACTCCTGATGCCAGTATGGCTGAGCTTACGTCAAACATCGGCACTCCCTCAAACACGGCAAGAAAGGTGCTCTCATCCATGCGGCGAAGCTGTTCTGTGGACCCCTTGCCGAACAAGATCTGTGAGGCCTCCACGGCCGCGTCATAATCCTCCCTGCAGTGCGCCATGACTGTCACCTCCTCGGCAAGGCGCTTCTGCAGCATACGATGATGAGGTTCCTCACGGTGGGCTCTGATCAGACCATCGATCTCGATCCGCGAAAGAACGGTAAAGATCTTTATGAATTTTTCCGCATCGTCATCTGCCACATTAAGCCAGAACTGATAAAACTGATAGGGGGTGGTCCTGGCAGGGTCAAGCCATACGTTGCCGCTCTCGGTCTTGCCGAATTTCTGGCCGTCGCTCCTGGTCATCAGCGGCCATGTCAGGGCATAGGCCTCTCCGCCCGCCTTTCGCCTGATCAGCTCCGTGCCGGTGACGATATTTCCCCACTGGTCCGACCCGCCCATCTGCAGGCAGCAGCCGTGATGTGTATAGAGGAAAAGGTAATCAGTGCCCTGAACCAGCTGGTATGTGAACTCGGTGAAAGACATCCCCTGGCCTGTCTCCGGATTCAGTCTCTTTTTGACTGAGTCCTTGGCCATCATGTAATTGACAGTGATATGCTTTCCTATCTCCCTGATGAAGCCCAGGAATGAGTACTCCTTCATCCAGTCGTAGTTGTTGACCAGCTCAGCGGCATTGGGCTTGTCGGAGTAGAAGTCCAGAAATTTAGCCAGCTGTTCTTTCAGGCACTCCTGGTTATGGCGAAGTGTCTCCTCACTGAGCAGGTTGCGCTCCTCGGATTTGCCTGAAGGGTCACCGATCATGCCGGTAGCGCCTCCTACAAGAACTATGGGAGTGTGGCCGGCATTCTGAAAATGCCTCAGCATCATTACCCCTACCAGGTGACCGATATGCAGGGAGTCTGCTGTAGGGTCAAAACCGACATAAGCCGGGCTCTTCTCCTTAAGCAAAAACTCCTCCGTACCTGGCATGATGTCATGTATCATCCCCCGCCATCTCAGCTCTTCAACAAAGTTCTTCATCAGAAACGTGATTTTTGGTGCGGCAAAGATATCAAAACCACTCAGATGGTCGCATCCTGCGGCTTCTTTTTCTGGCGGTTGAAACTGTCAATCAGGTCGCCTCCCTCCACCAGCGGGAAGATGGCGGGGACCAGATCGGCAATGGGATTGTAGAGAAATGATTTAGATATAGTGGTTGACGGCAGGAAATGCCTCTTCTCATTAATGGTATTCAGGAAAACGAAAATAACACTCAGTATCAGTGTCGCCTTCAGCACCCCGAATACTGCGCCGAGGGTCTTGACAACGAAACCCAGCGCAATAGCCTTCAGCAATGTGTCGATCAGCTTGCCCAACAGGTATACGGCGATCACTATTGCAATAAATGTAACGGCAAAGGCCACTATGCCTGTCCATGAAGATTGCATGTCAAACCATCCCGAAAGCTTGTCAGCGGTCCAGCCTGAAAAATGTATGGCGCCCCAGATGCCCAACACCAGAGCAGCCAGTTCGGCTATCTCGATTATCAGCCCGTTGATGAAACCCTGTATCAGTCCGAACGCCAGGATGGCAATGATAATTAAGTCAATCCAGTTCATTGTTGGTAAGTTTGAGAGGATGAAGTTATGAAAAGGATACCGAGTAGGCAATAGTAAAAACAGGGAATAGGCAATGGGGAGTCAAAATTAAGAATTAAGTATTAAGGATTAAGAATTGACAGTCAGTTATTTAGGCTGTGAACTGAAGACTGATTACTGGAGACTGAAGACTGAATTGAACCAATCACTATATTTGAAGTGCTATATGATAAACGATAATAAAATATGGATGTGATTGCCATTTTCGATGTGGGGCATAGCAGCAAAAGACTCCTCCTTTTTGACTACGGACTTAATATCGTACATCAGGAAGAGAAGCAGTTTGCGGAGATTCATGACGGGAAGGGTGTCCCGAGTGAAGATATCAACGAGATCACTGCATGGATGAAATCGCGCCTCACTGATCTTATCCGGACAGGCGATAATGAAATAAAGGGGTTGAATTTTACCGGTGCAGGATCATGCCTGATCCATATCGATGAAAAAGGCAACTGGAAAGGCTCCGAAGACGAGGGCACTCTGCAGGATTTAACCAGACCGGAGGTTTTTGAAATCAATATTGAAGGACATACAATCCTAACCGGTTATGGCGTGAGGAACACCTCAGCATCAATGATACCGTATCTGGAGGGCACCGAAAAGCCATTCATACTGGTATCCACCGGAGCCTGGTGCACCTTCATGAACCCTTTCAATACGGAACCGCTGACACAGGAAGAGTCGGGCAATGAAAACATCTCACTGGTAAACATCGAAGACATGGCGGTGAAAACCTCCAGGGCACTCCTGGGCGAGATCCATGACCTGAACGTCGCAAGGCTCGATGACCGATTCGGCGTGACCGGAGAACTGTATAAAACCATAAAGATCAAGACCAGGAAGATCACGAAGCTGCTTGCCAGCAAGCATGGCCGCATTTTTTTCCGCCATGGGATACCTGAAGGATATGTCGACAACGACGCCAACCTGTCGCACTTCCTGACTTACGCTGATGCCTATCACCAGATGATATGTGACCTGACTGACCACGTCATGGAATCCTACAGATTCATAATTCCTGCCGACGATCAGACAGAGATTGTATATATTACGGGAGGCTTTGCACGGAATGACACCTTTGTGCGTATCCTGGCCGCCCGGATGCCTGACAAGAGAGTTTTTGCCAGCGCTGTCGAGAATGCAACCGCCCTGGGAGCAGCCATGAAAATCTATGAAAGCACTTTCGGCACTGACCTTCCGCCTGTCTACCTCGGACTGAAAGCAATAATTGATAATGACTGAACCAACTTTTCTTAATTTTATCCCCGTATACAAATGCAGACCCTTAACCCAAAATTATGAATAAAAAACTCGTCTCATTAAAGATCAAGATGTTGATGGTCATTATGATCGTCATGGCAGCTTGCGGAAGAACCACTCAGGAAGAACAGCTCAGCATCAGCTATGAAAAATTTGTGATGCCCAACGGGCTGCAGGTGATACTTCACCAGGATCATTCTGACCCGGTCATCTCCTACTCTATCATGTACCATGTGGGATCAAGCAGGGAAGTGCCAGGCAGGACGGGATTTGCACACCTCTTTGAGCACCTCCTCTTCAGCGGTTCAGAGAATGTCCCGACAGGGGTCTTCGATAAGGTCATCGAGAATGCCGGGGGAATGAATAACGGCTTCACAAGCCGTGATGTCACGACCTATTTCGAGTTGTTCCCGAAAAATGCCCTGGAGAAGATTCTCTGGCTTGAGTCTGACAGGATGGGTTTTTTCATTAACTCGGTGACGCCACGCCTGCTTGCCATTCAGCAGAACGTGGTGCAGAACGAGAAGAGGCAGGGAGAGGATAACTCACCGTATGGCTTTACCAATTATGTTATATCCAAAAACCTCTATCCTGAAAATCATCCTTACAGCTGGGAAGTGATAGGTGAGATGGATGATCTGACCAATGCGACCATTGATGATGTGAAGAACTTCTACGGCAATTTCTACGGTCCCAACAACGCTACCCTGGTACTTGCCGGTGACTTCGACAAAGACACCGTGAAGATGCTGCTCGACAAGTACTTCGGCGAAATAGAGGCTCACGGCGAAGTGGCCGCAAGAACTCCCATGCCGGTCACCCTCACCGAAAGTAAAAGGCTCTATCACGAGGACAACTTTGCCAACGTCCCTGCTATCAATCTTGTATGGCCCGTTCCGGAGGAATACTCAAGTGATGCTTATGCACTTAGTTTCCTTGGACAGATCCTTGCCGACGGCAAGAAGGCGCCAATGTATAAGGTGCTTGTGAAGGAACAGCAGCTCACCTCCAGGGTTTCGGCCTATAACGGACCGGAAGAGCTGGCCGGAGAGTTTACCATTTCAGTCACTGCTAACCAGGGCAAGACACTGAAAGAGATAGAAGAAGCCATTCACGAAGCCTTTACCCGCTTTGAGTCAGAGGGTTTTTCCGACAAGGAGGTCGACCGGCGTCAATGGAGAAAGGGTTTTACCAGGGACTGAGCAGCGTGCTGAATAAGTCTATTCAGCTGGCATTTTATAACACTTACCTGAACGACCCGGGGTTCATTGAAAAAGACATTGAGAACATTAAGGCTGTCACCCGTGAGGATATAATCCGTGTTTATGAGACTTATATCAAGGACAAGCCGCACGTGGTCACCAGCTTCGTCCCGAAGGGCCAGCCGGAAACGATGGCGGAGAACTCGGTTAAGGCAGAGGTTAACGAAGAGGACATAACCAAAGCAAGCCAGGTGGAGATAGCTGATCTACCCGAGACGGAGGTGGCAAAGACACCCTCCCGCATCAACCGTGTTGCCGAGCCGCCGGCAGGGCCTGAGCCGGAGGTCAGAGTACCGGACGTATGGCGGGCCACCCTGGCCAACGGCATGGAGGTTTACGGCATCGTGAACAGGGAGATGCCGCTGGTGAGCATGACCATGGAGATCGCCGGCGGAGCGTCGCTTGATGAAATAAGCATGCCGGGAGTCGCATCCATGGTTGCTGCCGTAATGCCGCAGGGCACGATGAGCAAAACGCCGGAGGAGCTCGAGGAGGAGATCCAACTGCTGGGCTCATCAATCAACATGCGAGCTTCAAATGAAGAGATCATACTCAGCAGCAGCACATTGTCACGTAACTTCGGCCAGACGGTGTCTCTCATGAAGGAGATACTGCTCGAACCACGCTGGGACTCTGCTGAGTTTGCCCTGGCACAGACCCGCACCCGGAACGCCCTTATCCAGGCTGAAGCACGCCCCTCAAGCGTTGCCTCCGCCCAGTTCATGAAGCTGGTATACGGACCTGACCATATCTTCGGATATGACCTCAGGGGAACAAAAGAGTCGGCTGACAAGATCACCATTGACCACCTGAAGACATTCTGTGACAGGAATATGTCCCCGACAGTAACAAAAGTCTATGTTGCGGGGAACGTGTCACGTGAGGAGGTCCTCGCTTCCCTTAAGCCTCTTGAGGATGAATGGAAGGCAAAAGAGGTGGCCTTCAAGAGCTACAGCCTGCCACCCGCACCGGAGAAATCGCAGATATACTTTGTGGATATCCCGGGTTCACGCCAGTCTGTTGTCTATGCCGGGTATCCGGCCATGACCAGGAGTGACCCCGACTATATCAGGGCCGACTTCGCCAATTACAGGTTCGGAGGGGCCTTTACAAGCATACTGAACCAGATACTGCGCGAGGAGAAGGGGTTCACCTACGGCGCCGGGAGCGGTTTCAGAGAGATGAAGAGCCCTGCTCCGTTCTATGCATCAACAAGCGTAAGATCGGATGCAACGCTTGAGACAATGGAGATCATCACGGGTGAAATGAGAAAATACCGCAGCGGCATTGATGAAGATGATCTGCAGTTCATCAAGAACTGCATGATCAGGTCCAATGCCCTCCGCTTTGAGACCAATGATGCCCTGGTGAACATGCTCTCCTATATCGGCAAGTACGGTTTCAGCGATGACTGGGTGAAAAAGGAGGAGGATATTATCCGGAACATGACCATTGATGACCACATGGCAGTCACCGGAAAGTATTTCGATCCGGACCGGATGATCTACGTGGTGGTGGGTGATGCGACAACACAGATGAAGCCGCTGGAGAAGTTGGGGTTCGGGAAACAACAGGATCAGACTTTGAGGCCCAGGGTCCTCAGATCAATTCGTAACTGGTCGGCGGAGAGGAAATGAAAGGCATTGAAGCCCAGCTCCGCGGCAGCATCGGCATTGGGTTTATTGTCATCGATGTAGACCGATCCGGCAGGATTGATATTGTATCTTTCCATCAGCACCTGGTAGATGGCATGATCAGGCTTGAGCAGCTTCTCATAACCTGATACCACAAGACCGTCAAACTCTTTCATGAAGCTATAC
>JBHEOU010000082.1:0-7722 GCA_046260645.1 Bacteroidales bacterium
ATGCTGACCTGCTTGACGTTATCTTATTAATAAGTATTACAGCCTGTTCAGTGCATTGAGGTCTTCAAACGCCTCCCTGAGCCTTGCAATGAAGGTCTCCTGCCCTTTGCGAAGCCATACCCTCGGGTCATAATACTTCTTGTTGGGCTTATCTTCTCCGTCAGGATTGCCGATCTGACCCTGGAGATATCCCTTCTTTGCCTCATAGTAATCCCTCACGCCTTCCCAGAATGCCCACTGCATGTCCGTGTCTATATTCATCTTGACGGCCCCGTACTTTATTGCCTCCGTGATCAGGTGCTTCTCAGAGCCTGAGCCCCCGTGGAATACGAAGTTTACCGGGTTCGGACCCGTTTTAAATTTCTTCTGTATGAAGTCCTGGCTGTTCCTCAGGATCTCCGGCCTGAGAGTAACATTGCCCGGCTTGTATACTCCGTGAACGTTGCCGAAAGAGGCTGCAATGGTGAAGTTGGACGAAACCTTCAGCAGCTCCTCGTATGCATAGGCAACATCCTCGGGCTGAGTGTAGAGCCTCGCGCTGTCGACATCGCTGTTGTCAACACCGTCTTCCTCGCCGCCGGTCACGCCAAGCTCTATCTCAAGGGTCATACCCATCTTGTCCATCCGCTCCAGATAGCGCTTGCAGGTCTCAATGTTCTCCTTCAGCGGCTCCTCTGACAGGTCCAGCATGTGTGAGCTGAAGAGCGGCTTGCCGTTGGTCTCATAGAACTCCTCCCCGGCTTCAAGCAGGGCATCAATCCACGGCAGAAGCTTGCGTGCAGCATGGTCTGTATGCAGAATGACAGGCACTCCGTAGTACTCGGCAACGTTATGCACATGAAGAGCACCTGAGATACCTCCTGCAATCGCTCCGGTATGGCCCTCCTTGGTGAGCCCCTGGCCGGCAAAAAAATGTGCTCCGCCGTTCGAAAACTGAATTATTACCGGAGAATTGACCTCGCGGGCAGTCTCCAGGACTGCATTCACTGAGTCGGTTCCAACCACATTGACCGCAGGAATGGCAAAATCATTCTTGTCGGCATAGTCAAACAATTTCTTTACATCGTCGCCGCTGATAACCCCGGGCTCCAGATTTAATCCTTTGTTACTCATTATCTTATATGTTAAATTAAAAATCCTTCTTTAAGTTCCACAAAGATAAACAAAAATGCATGACGCATCATACCTGCCTGATTGATGCAGCAGCATAATATCCCCGGTTGTCTTTATATTTTACTGATCAATTATCTATCTTCGTAGCTTCATTGAATGCCATTATTAAAAAATATGAAAAGAAAGAACCTCTCTCTGGGCTTTATAATGCTGTTGATTCCGCTGTCAATGCTGTCACAGCAAAAGGAGTGGACTCTGGAGGAGTCCATTGCGCATGCTCTTCAGAATAACATCAGCATAAAGCAGCAGGAGATAATGACCAAATACCAGGTTTCTGCCCTGGAACAGTCAAAACTGAACCTGCTTCCCACCCTGAACGGAAGTGCATCACATAATTATGCTTTCGGGCGTGCACTTGACGAGACCACCTACGAATTCACAGATAACCAGACGGTGCAGTCGAATAACTTCTATGCCGGCAGCAATGTGACACTCTTCAGGGGCCTCGTGAATTACAATACCATCCAGAAGAACAAATACCAGGTTCTTGCCAGTGAGCAGGATCTGGCGCGTTTCAGGGATGAAATCTCCCTCAGCATTGCGCTCGGGTATCTTCAGATCCTCCTCAACCAGGAACTTGTGAGCGCCACCGAGGCACAGATTGAACTTACCAGGCAGCAGATCGAGCGGACCGGAAAGCTGGTCGATGCCGGCAGCCTTGCCAGGGGCAGCCTGCTGGAGATAGAGGCGCAGGCCGCACGCGAAGAGCTGCAGCTCGTTAACATTCAGAACCAGCTGACGATTTCCCTGCTGACCCTGGCCCAGATGCTTGAGCTTCCTAATGCAGACGACTTTGCGGTGGCAATACCGGTCATCACCGTTGATGATGCCTCAGTCAAGGGCGATCCTGTCAACATATACTCCATTGCGGAGAAGATGAGGCCTGAAATCCTCAGCGCCGAGTACCAGCTGAAAAGCGCAGAGTACGATCTTGCCATCGCCAAAGGCAACAGAAGCCCCCGGCTGAGCCTCGGTGCGTCAATGTCAACGGCCTTTTCAGACAACAGGGTCAGGCCCGTCACCTTTGACAATTATCCCTTCAGCGAACAGCTGAATGACAACCTCAACTACGGCCTCGGCTTCTCTCTCAACATACCGATCTTCAACGGATGGCAGGTCAATACGGGTATAAAGAATTCGAAACTGGGTATAGAAAACTCACAATATGCCCTCGAAAACACCAAAAAGCAGCTCTATAAAAGCATCCAGCAGGCATATACTGATGCCACCGGCGCCATGAAACAATACTCCGCCAGCAAAAAGGCAGTTGATGCAATGGTGGAGGCCTTCAGGTATGCAGAGCAGAAACTTGATGTCGGAATGGTGACGGCGGTTGAATATAACCAGTCTAAGACACAGCTTCTGAATGCGCAGAGCGAGATGGCTCAGGCAAAATACGAGTATGTGTTTAAATCAAAGGTCCTCGATTTTTACCGTGGTATCCCGCTAACCCTTGAGCATATAACACTACTGGCAAAATAAACATGCAAAGAACTTTTAATGATGAAAGACAATAAGATACTTAAGATCCTGTTACCCGCCGTTATCCTGCTGATCATTATAGCAGTCATAGGTAAAAAGAAAGGCTGGTTTGGCCAGGAGGCCACTGTCAAGGTTGCAACCGAAAAGGTGGCGGTCAATCCGATTATTGAGTCTGTCACCGCCAACGGAAAGATCCAGCCCGAGACCGAAGTTAAGATTAGCCCCGATGTTTCCGGCGAGATCGTTGAACTTCATGTGAAAGAGGGTGATTTTGTACAGAAGGGTGTACTCCTTTTCAGGATCAAACCGGATATCTACATCTCTTCACGTGACCGCGCCGCCGCCATGCTTAACTCAACCAAATCGAGACTGGCCCAGGCGGAGGCACAGCTGATACAGGCGGAGCTGGCATTTAACAGAAGCAGGTCACTGTTCGAGGAAAACACCATCTCGCAGGCGGACTTTGAACAGGCAGAGTCACAATACAAAGTGGCAAAAGCAGAGAAGGAGAGCGCCGAGTTCTCTGTCAAAAGCTCCGAGGCATCACTCAAGGAGGCGAATGAGAACCTGGTGAAAACGACTGTCTATGCACCCATGACCGGCACCATATCAAGGCTTGCGGTTGAGCTGGGCGAAAGAGTCATCGGGGCGAACATGATGACGGGCACCGAGGTGCTTCGCGTGGCAGACCTGAACCGGATGGAGGTGGTGGTTAATGTCAATGAGAATGATATCATAATGGTGAAGCCGGGTGACACGGCCACAGTTGAGGTTGATGCCTATCTCGACCGTGACTTCACAGGGGTGGTGACAGAAATAGCCAACTCTGCAAACACCCTGGGAACAACATCTGACCAGGTGACCAACTTTGAGGTCAGTATCCTGATACTTAAGGAATCATATGATGATCTGAGAAGTGAGAAGAATCCCAGCCCCTTCCGACCCGGCATGTCGGCATCAGTGGATATCTTCACAAGCCGCAAGACGGATGTCCTTACGGTTCAGATCCAGGCGGTTACCACCCGCACTGACACCACGAAGACAGACCCTGCTGCTCAAAAGGATATACGTACGCTCGTGTTTGTTTCAGATGGCACTTACGCTCTTGCACGCGACGTGAAGACGGGTATCCAGGATAATGTCAACATTGAGATCATCAGCGGTCTGGAAGAGGGCGAAGATGTGATTGTGCAGCCCTTCAGCGCCATCTCGAAAAAGCTTGCTGACTCAACCCTCATCGAGGTTGTTGACAAGGAGTCGCTCTTCAACACCGAGAAGAAGAAAAAGAAGTAAAACTATCACAGACTTATACCGCCAATGATACTTTGCATTGAGACAGCCACCGGCGTCTGTTCGGCAGCATTGTGCGATGAAAACAATGTCCTCATGGTGGAAGAGGCACCATCGGGGATGTCACACGCCGCACAGCTGACAGTCATAATTCAAAGACTCCTTGAGAAAACCGGAATGAAAGCCAATGAACTTGACGCCGTGGCAGTCAGCAAGGGCCCCGGGTCTTACACCGGCTTACGGATTGGTGTCTCGGCAGCAAAGGGTATAGCTTATGGCGCCGCGATACCCCTGATTGGCATCAACACACTGACAGCAATGTGCAGCGGCTACCTGACACTTCATCCGCAACAGTCATCTGCTGACACCCTGCTTTGCCCCATGATCGATGCCAGACGGATGGAGGTCTACAACGCTCTCTTCACAAGTGATGGCGTGATGGTAAGGGAGACAGCAGCCGATATAATTGACGGGATGTCATTCAGGGAAATACTTGATTCAAAGAAGATAATCTTCTTCGGCACCGGGGTAGAAAAATGCAGCAGCACCTTAAGGCACCCCAATGCCCTCTTTGAGGAGGGTTTCACACTGTCGGCATCATATTTGCACATCCCCTCTGTAAATGCTCTGAAGGACAAGCATTTTGAGGATGTTGCATATTTCGAGCCTTACTACCTCAAGGAGTTCATTGCAACCATACCGAGAAAGCTGTTCATCTGACAATTCAGATTGAAACATGAGAAAGAGAATACTTTTAATTCTGACAATCATTGCTGCCTTTGTCCAACTGCTGCCCGCACAGAAACAGCCTTAGATGCCCGGAGAGAGGGTGACATACCAGATAAGATACGGACTAATTGGCAGTGGACAGGCTCTGCTTGAGATGAAGGAAGCCTACTACAAGGGCCAGCCGGTGTGGCATGCAGTGATCACAGGGCAGACAACAGGACTTGCAGACAAATTATACAAGGTGAGGGATATCTACGAGAGCTATATTGATCCCACAACAGACCTGCCGGTCTTTTCAATAAGAAACATTAAGGAAGGAAGATACCGCAAGTATAACGAAGTGGAATTTGACCAGGTCGCGCGAAAGGACTCCACCCTTGTCTTCAGTGACCTTACAGGAAATCACGCCGGGCCAAAGGGATTGCTGGATATAGTTTCCTGTTTCTACTGGTTCCGGAAGTATCACCTGGCATCGGGCGAAACCCTGGTTCCGGGTGAGACCTATAAGATGATGACATGGTTCGCCGATGAACTTTACCCTATCATACTGAGGTATATTGGCACTGAAGTCATCAGAACCAAAGAAGGAAAGTTAACATGTCACCGGTTCCACCCCGTCACGGAGGTGGGCAGAGTCTTTGAATCAGAGGAAGATATGGTAATGTGGTTCTCTGCCGATGAAAATTTTTTACCGGTTAAGATACGTTTTGATATCTTTGTGGGGGCATTTCACGTGGATATGACAAGTTATGAAGGGCTTAGAACGCCCCTGAAGTATAATGACCTATAAACAGAACTGAAAATATTTTTTATGGCTACAACATCAGATTTCAGAAACGGGATGGTGATCGAATATAACAATGACCTTTATACCATAGTTCAGTTCCAGCATGTCAAACCGGGCAAGGGTCCGGCATTCGTAAGGACTAAACTGAAGAACGTAACTACAGGCAAGGTCCTTGAAAATACTTTCAACTCGGGCGTGAAGGTAAATGTAGCACGGGTAGAGCGAAGACCCCATCAGTATCTCTACAATGATGACATGGGCTACCATCTGATGCATAATGAGACTTTCGAACAGATTACGGTACAGGAATCGATGCTGGAAAACAGCGATCTCCTCAAGGAGGGTGATACCGTGGAGGTGGTTGTGCATGCAGACACCGAGAATGTCCTTCTCGTCGATCTTCCTGTCAACGTGGTGATGGAGGTGACCTATACTGAACCCGGACTGCGGGGCGACACGGCCACAAACACGCTTAAGCCGGCAACCATTGAGAGCGGTTCAACCATTATGGTGCCTCTCTTTGTCAGTGTGGGTGACAGAATACGCATTGACACCCGTGACCGCTCATACATAGAACGGGTTAAAGGCTGACACGGCAATGATGAGTGAAAGCAGGCTCCCGACAGACAGGCTTAAGATGTCGAAATTCAAACTCGACGCCCTGCTCGACATAACCCTTTGTATCAACGCCAACCTCTCCACCACCGAACTTCTCCAAAAATACGAATCGATCCTGCGTGATGACCTGGGCATTGGAAAAATTTTGCTTTACAAATACGGCGAACAGTGGGAGGCATTGCTGAACTCAGGCTTTCGTGACTCACTGCGGAAAACCATCAATGTTGAAAAGGACCTCCTCCCCTTCAGGGAAATCCAGACCGAAGTGACCCGGAAGCCCTTTGTGCCGGTTGATTTCATAATTCCCGTCCTGAATAACAATATCCCTTCGGCGTACGTGCTTATAGGCGACATCGATGAGGAGGGCGAAGGGATGAGCCCGCTGATAAAACACCTTAATTTCATCCAGACAATCTCCGGTATTATCGTTGTTGCAATCGAAAACCAGCGGCTCTTCAGGGAGACCCTCAGGCAGGCGGCCCTCCGGAGAGAACTGGAGCTGGCAGCACGCATGCAGATGATGCTCATCCCTGACAATACCAGGCTGCCGGATGATGGAACTATCAGTGCTCAGGGATTTTATTACCCGAATAATGAGGTTGGAGGCGATTACTATGATTTCCTCCCTCTTGCAGACAACGTGGTAGGCTTCTGCATTGCTGACGTATCAGGAAAAGGAATGTCGGCCGCTCTCCTGATGTCGAACTTCCAGGCAAGTCTGCGGGCCATCTTCACTGCAGAGGGCAGCCTGGAGGAGATGATAAGGAAACTGAACACCCTGGTGGTGGTCAACTCTGCAGGTGAACGGTTCATCACCCTGTTGCTTGCCCGCTACAATATGAAGAGTCGCGTGCTCGAATATGTCAACGCGGCTCATAACCCGCCGGTTTTGATAGACCTTCAGACAAATCGTTCTTCGGTGCTGAGGCAGTCATGCGTGGGAGTAGGCATGCTTGATGAGATGCCCTGGGTAAGAACCGACTATGTTACACTCAGAAACCCGACAAAGATTGTATGTTACACTGATGGCCTCTCCGAGCTTAGGGATGAGCAGGGCAATGAGCTGGGCATCTCACCCCTGATAAAACACTTTTCCAACAGAAGCCCCCTCTCAGAAAACATCAGCTCCCTTATTGATGATTTTCAAATAAACACCGACAACCAGAGGCTGTTCGACGACGTTTCGATACTGGCTGTCGAGACTATGTAACGGTAGTGCGGTTTTTCTCAGATTGTTTCAGGTCCCTGGCTACAACGATGGCAATAAAACCCCACCACAGCGCTGCTATCTTGTCAGAGTCGAGGAAGCTGTTCATAATTCCGTGAATGACATAGGTCATCAGGCCTGCCACAATCGCCAGCACAAAGTATCCTCCCACTCCCCTCTTTTCTCTGTACCAGACCCTTATGCCTGTTATGACGGCTGCGATGGTGATGAGCAGGTATAACAGGGCACCGGGCAGGCCTGACTCGCTCAGGGCACCGAGGTATTCGCTGTGCGCGTTCCCGGCATCGCCAAAGTCAGTGCTGATGGCTGTCCTCTCAGAGGCCTTCTGGAAGGGTCCGTAACTGAACTGGTAGGTGCCCGGCCCCCATCCCGTGAGAGGTCTCTCCCCGAACATCCTCAGGGCACAGTTCCAGCG
>JBHEOU010000083.1:0-4240 GCA_046260645.1 Bacteroidales bacterium
GGCCTGCAACGCCGCCTGCATCCTGGAAAACGGGCTTCAGCCGGGAACAAGGAGCATATACACCTGGAACGGCTCAGGCCTGCCACTGATGTCCGTCATCAGTCTCTCCCTGGCCTGTAACCACTGCGAAAAGCCCGCCTGCGCGGAAGGATGTCCTGCACAAGCGTATACCATTGAGGATGATGGCGTGGTGATTCATCATGCAGACCTTTGCATGGGATGCGGGTACTGCACCTGGAAGTGCCCCTACGATGCCCCGAAGATCAACCGTGCCCTTGGATATATCGAAAAATGCCATTTTTGCGCCGACAGAGCCGTTGAAGGCTTAGAGCCGGCCTGTGTGACCGCCTGCCCGACAGGCGCCCTTAAAATGACCGGGAGAGAGCATTATGACGGTGTTATGCCTGCCTGGTTTCCTGAGACGGGCATAGGACCATCGCTGATTATTAAAAACGCTGACCGCTATACCGGACCGGAAATTATTCCTGCTGAAACCGGGGCAGATGATGAGGAGGAGACGGACCCGGACCACGACGAGGACCAGATCACGAATCCCGACAGGATACAGAAGGAGTGGAGCCTCATTCTCTTCTCCCTGATGGTGATCTCTGCCTCGGCATTAATGGTCTTCACTGCATTGACAGGCACTGTTGTGTCAGGCCTGTTGCCTCTCCTTCTGCTGGCCGGCGCGATGGCAGTATCGGTGGCACATCTCGGCGTGCCCGGCAAAGCGTGGAGGGCTCTCCTCAATATTGTCTCCTCTCCGTTGAGCCGTGAGATAGCGATGGTCGGAATACTGGCAGGGATTGCAATACTGAATTGGATATCACCGGGACTGATTGCTCCGGTTATAGTTGTCATAGCATCCCTGCTGACGCTGATTTCCATTGACATGGTCTTCTTTGCTGCCGACAGGTCATTTAGTCTTAAGCTGCACAGCGGCCAGGCATTCTTCTCGGGCATATATGCGGTATCATGGTTCATTAAACCAGATTATATATTCCTTGTCTTCTCAATGCTGGCGGCATTGTCCGTCGTCATGCGATATGAATCAACCGGCAGAACTCCGCTCGTTCGCAACCTCTATTATTTCAGGGCCATGTCACTGCCGCTGGTCTTCCTGCTGGTCTACCCGGGCACTCCCTTAATGAATACAGCGGCACTGGTACTCTTCATGGCAGGAGTGGTTGCAGACCGGGTGCTTTTCTACTACGATTTCAATCCCGTTAATATCAAAGAGACTATAACTGAACATTTAAACACCGAATATGAAAAAGAGAGAGATAAACAGCGTAAGGACTCCAATCTATCGTGATTCCGGGTTCGAGCTGCCGACAGCCGGAACAACTTCCGGCGCTTTTGCCGCAGAGACATCGCACGAGAGGGAGCCTGACCAGTACATCTATTCACGCTACCGCAATCCTACAGTAGTTGCCACGGAGGAAGCCATCATGGAACTCGAGGGCTCAGATTGGGCCCTGCTGGCACAGTCGGGCATGGCCGCCATTGACATCGCCCTCTCAATCTTCCAGGAGGACGGGAGACAGAGCAACTGGCTCTTTTTCTCCGAGATTTACGGTGGAACTCTCTCATACATAAGCAGTGTGCTTGAAAAGCGCCGAGGCCTGGAGGTAAGTTTCTTCAGGCCGTCAGCCGGGAAGTATGACTACAACCACCTTGAAGGGATGCTTGAGGAGGTCCGCCCTGACCTGGTATATTTTGAGACCATCTCAAATCCGCTTCTCATGGTGGCCGAAGGTCGAAGGATAATCGCCATGGCAAAGAAACAGGGCGCCAGGGTCATCGTTGACAACACCTTTGCCACGCCTCGCCTGTGGAAGCCCCTTGACGATGGAGCCGACATGGTCATCCACAGTGCCACAAAGTACCTGTCAGGTCATGGCAACCTGACTGCCGGAGTCATCTGCGGCAATGACACCAAACTGATGCAGAGTGCAATAGAGTACCGCAAGTTTGTAGGCCACATGCTATCGCCTGACGAGGCATACCGGCTGCAGACGCAGATGGCCTCGTTTGAGCTACGGTTCAGCCGGCAGTGTGACAATGCGGCAGTTGTGGCGGCACTGCTGAGTGCATCGGAACATGTGGAGAGGGTCCTCTACCCTGGCCTGGAGACACACGAGACACATGCTGCAGCACTGGAGCTTACCGGGGGCAGGGGATACGGCGCCATGGTCACCTTCGATCTCAGCGGCAGCACCCCTGAGGCTAAGAGAAAGAGACGCGACAGGTTCATCGCTGCAGTGTACCCGGAGATAAGGCTGATACCTTCCCTGGGTGACAATCACACCATCCTGATGCCCGTTGAGGCAGTCTGGGGAGCAAAATACCCTGAACCAGGGATGATCAGGCTGTCACTCGGTTTTGAGAACCGCGACCTACTGGAAGCTGTTGTCAGGCGGGGACTGGAGTCCTGAAAATTGAAATATTGTGTTCGGGGTGCGGTAATCTCTCCCGGTTTTCATGCCTGAAACTAAGGGCAGATTACCATTCTACCGGCTCCAGACCCCTGGCATGAAGCCACTCATTGCATTTACTGAAGTGGGAGCATCCGAAGAAGCCCCGCGAGGCAGAGAGGGGAGATGGATGCACCGTCTTCAGTATCAGGTGCCGCGACGGGTCAATCGACGCTCCTTTATTCTGCGCATAGTTACCCCACAGCATGAATACCAGGTTCTCCTTTTCACTATTCAGGGAATTGATGGCGGCATCGGTGAATCTCTCCCAGCCCCTTTTCTCATGCGAGAGAGCCTGGTGGGCCCTGACAGTGAGGATGGCGTTCAGGAGAAGCACTCCCTGCCTGGCCCAGCGCTCGAGGTTGCCCGACTGCGGGGCGGGGATGCCCAGATCCCTGTTAAGCTCTTTGAAGATATTGACCAGGCTGGGAGGGAACTCTGTACCGTCGGTGACGGAGAAACATAGCCCATGCGCCTGACCCGGGTTGTGATAGGGATCCTGGCCGATTATGACAACCTTCACCCTGTCAAAAGAGCAAAGATTAAAGGCATTGAATATCAGGTTTCCCGGCGGAAAGACGTGTGTGGATGTGTACTCCTTCCTAACAAAGTCGGTCAGTGTGATGAAATACTCTTTATTAAACTCATCTCTGAGCTTCTCTTTCCAGCTTGATTCGATCTTTACATCCATTTTGGGAACAGAGGGTATTGCCTGTGTGCTGTTAAATATATTCATTTTTTGTCAACCGGGTTTATCCCACTATCATGGATCAAAAATCAATTATCTTAGTCGATTAAACTGAACACAGATGATTGACTTGCGGAGTGACACCGTCACAAGGCCCACCAGGGAGATGCTTGAATTTATGATGGCTGCAAGGGTGGGGGATATGGTCTTTGATGAGGACCCCATGGTTAATGAGCTTGAAGAGATGGCTGCCGGCATGTTCGGAATGGAAGATGCCATCTATTGTCCTTCCGGAACCATGACCAACCAGATAGCCATAAAGGCACACACAAAGCCCGGTGATGAGGTCATCTGCAGCCGTATGGCCCATATCTACCAGTTTGAAGGAGGAGGAGTGGCATTCAATTCGGGAGCCTCAGTGGCCTTGATTGACTCTGAAAACGGCATCTTCACCACTGATGACGTGCAGGAATATATCAATAACCCCAACGACTGGCACAAAGCCTTTACGAAACTGGTGGAGGTTGAGAACACTGTAAACAGGGGCGCTGGTTCCTGCTGGGACTTTGAGGAGCTGAAGAAGCTCAGGGATCTGTGCAACAGTCACAACCTCGGTTATCACCTTGACGGCGCCAGGCTTTTCAACGCCATGGCGGCCGACGGCAGGCAACCCGCCGAGTACGGAGCTCTCTTCGATTCAATCTCCATATGTCTCTCGAAGGGACTGGGTGCGCCAGTAGGCTCCCTGCTGCTGGGCCACAGGGATCTTATCAGGCAGGGTGAGCGCATACGCAAAGTCTTCGGTGGCGCTATGAGGCAGGCCGGATATATTGCTGCTGCAGGCATATATGCGCTGAAAAACAACCTGGTACGCCTGACCGAAGACCACCGTAACGCCGGGATCATTGCTGAGGCACTGAAGGAGTGCAGTCTTGTGGAAAAGGTAAACTACGGCGGCACCAATATTGTCATCTTCATCCTCGTGCCCGGAGTGAAGGCTTCGGAATTCCTTGAAAATCTTAGTGGTCAGGGCATTCTGGCGCTGAAAACCGGGGAGAGGAGCATCAGGATCGTT
>JBHEOU010000083.1:4250-7565 GCA_046260645.1 Bacteroidales bacterium
CCTGTGCCCTGGTATCCTATCCTGTTGGCCGGCACCTGGAAGAAGTATTCAAAGAGGGCAATGCCCCAGCTGGCCAGAACAATCCCCAGAAGGCCCAGCAATGCATTCTTCGATACGTTCTGATATTTGAGATGACCGTACCAGGCCACCGTCATGAATGAGTTGGAGACGATAAGGAGCAATATTGACCAGAGTCCTTTCATAAAACCTTACGGTAAACAAGCTTGTTGTCTCCCGGACCATAAAACTCACGGAGTGTAGCCTCGAGCTCATAACCGTTCTTCAGGTAAAAATGGCGGGTAGGTTCGTAGAGCGGCCTGCCCGAGGTCT
The DNA here is from genome assembly GCA_046260645.1 of Bacteroidales bacterium. Lineage (GTDB taxonomy): Bacteria > Bacteroidota > Bacteroidia > Bacteroidales > VadinHA17 > SR-FBR-E99. The sequence goes on from JBHEOU010000083.1 coordinate 4,581, forward strand.
CAATCCATGCTATCTTGCCCCCGATGGACCTGATTCGTTCCTCGGTCTCCTTCAGTATCACTGAGCCGTAATGCTTACTCCGGTGCTCCTGCTGAATCGCCAGCCAGTAGATGTCCCAGGAGTGCGCTGATGATGGATTAGGTCCGAAACCCGCTAACCCGATCACTTCTCCCTCTTCCAGTAATCTGACCCAGTAATAGCCGCTCTTCTCCTCTCCCTGCTCAAGGGTCTCGTCGGCCAGCGAAAGGGCCACCTTTATCTCAAAATCATAAAAGAACCCGGATGAGGCAAGTATCTTTTCAAATGCAGGCTTGTCGGCCGGAGTGATTTCAAACGAAACTTCAGTCATTGTACCGGCTATTTGTTAAGATCGTTAATAATGTGGCTTATAATTTTCTCATGGGTATACCCTGCATGGATGGCTGCCGAAATGAACCCACTGTCGGGAGAGATGCAGGGATTGGCATTGACCTCCAGAACATACACATTCTCGTCGGCGTCAGTGCGCATGTCTACCCTTGCATAACCCTTCAGACCGAATGTGTGCCAGCTGGCCAGTACCGCCTCCCTGATATTATTCAAAAGTCTGTCGCTCAGGTCGTCCGGAAAATTTCGGCGGGTGTGGTCAAACTGGAATGTATCTTCCACCCACTTTGCCTTATAACTCACTATGCGGGGGATCTCATCGGGGTAATCCTGGAAGATCATCTCGGCGGGCGGTAACATCTCAGGACCAGCAGGACTGGCCATCACACTAACATTGAACTCTCTACCCTCAATAAATTCCTCTATAAACCAGTGGTTATCGTTCTTATCCTTAAGAATATCGGGAGTGGTACCGTCAAACGTAAAAACGGATTCTTCAGTAATGCCAAGTGATCCGTCTTCCCATACGGGCTTAAGGATATATCTCCTTCCCCGGACTAGTTCCCGGGCTTCAGACACCCTGTAGCCACCCGCCACCGGGATGCCGCTGGCTTGCATAAACTTTCGGGCAAGCACCTTGCTTGCGGTGACGAAAGCGGCTTCCACAGGGCAGCCCGTATAGGGGATATGGTGCATGTTCAGCAGGGCGGGAATGAAATAGAGTATCTCAGCCCTCTGTCCGACAGACTCCACCAAATTGAAGATGAATTCATAGCCTTCATCGGTAAGGCGGGCTACCTGCTGCATGAAATCGTCCGTTATGCCCAGACGACCGACATCGTATCCAAGTGTCTGCAGCGTGGAGCCAATGAAATTCACCTGGTCGAGGACATCCAGTTCGTCAGGCAGTGCGTCAGGGGCGGGCTCGTTGTAGATTATGAGGCATCTTTTCTTCATCATGCTATTCCGTAGCGCATTCGTGCTGATTCCATTATCAGGCGCATCAGTGTGTCGAAGCTCATTCCGTTCATCATGGAAAGCATGGGAAGGTCGGAATGAACCGGGTTCAATCCTGCCAGCGGGTTCGCCTCAATGAAGCAAATGCTGCCGTTCCTGTCCGCCTTCATGTCGACGCGGCCGGCATCAACGGCGCCCAGTGCGCGCCAGGCTCCCAGAGCCACCGCGTCACACTGCTGTTTCATGTCTTCATCGTACACCCTGTACTGAGCGAAGTGTTCATAATTCTCCTTTACCTCCACGGAGTAGGGCAGGTTGTCCCTGCAGATAACCTCCATACCGCCCGTTACCTTCGCCTCCGCACCTGTTCCCGTTACACCTACCGTAAACTCCCTGCCTGGGAGGTACTCCTCTATCAGGACGGGCTGCCTGTATGCTGCAAGCAGTTCGGTCACCATGGTAATCAGCGAACCCATGTCTCTGACTACGCTACGCTCTGTGATGCCCTTTCCCGTTCCTTCGGCAACGGGTTTGACAAACAGAGGAAAGGTCAGCGTGGTGGCTTTTTCAAGATCACCTGCCGTGGCTGCGACAATCCCCGGAGGAACAGGCACGCCGGCAGCCTCAACCACAAGCCGGGCCAGGTATTTGTTGAGCGAGATACCCATCACAACGGGGCCGCTGAACACATACGGTATTCGGTACTGGTCGAGCAGAGCAGGAACGACAGACTCACGTCCGTCGCCGTAAAGACCTTCCGCAATATTGAACACCATGTCCCATCTTTTCCCGGCAGCAAGTTTCTCAACGAGCTCGAAAACATTACCTATGCGCTCTGTCTGATAACCCAGGCGGGTAAGCGTATCCTCAAGGGCAGCTACCGTCTCCTCCTTGTCAAACTCAGCCGTCTCATCCATGGTATAACCACGCTCGAGGTACCACGAACGGAGGTCATAGGTCAGTCCTATCCTCATCCCTCAGTTACTTTTTGTTGGGGTAAGTGTACTGTTTCTTCTTATAGTTTCTGAGAACCCATTTTTCGGGTCCGCTCTCCACGACGTATGAGGGCAGGATTGGTATCTTGCCTCCGCCGCCGGGGGCATCTATTACGAACTGCGGTACGGCATAACCGCTTGTATGACCCCGGAGATTCTCTATAATCTCTATCCCCATCTCAATATCGGTCCTGAAGTGGCTTGAGCCGGGTATCAGGTCACACTGGTAGATGTAATAGGGTCTCACGCGCACGGTGAGAAGCTTCTGCATCAGACTCTTCATTATTGCCGGGTCATCGTTGACGCCCTTCAGCAGGACAGTCTGGCTTCCCAGGGGAATACCTGCATCGGCAAGCATCTCGCATGCCCTTCGTGTCTCCGGTGTGAGCTCATCAGGGTGAGTGAAATGCAAGCTTATGAAGACCGGGTGATATTTCTTCAGCATGGCCACAAGCTGTGGCGTGATTCTCTGCGGGAGGACAGCCGGAATCTTGGTGCCAATCCTGATAATCTCAATATGTTTTATAGCCCTCAGGCTAGAGAGCAGGTATTCGAGCTTGCTGTCATTCATTGTCAAAGGATCACCTCCGCTGATGATAACATCACGTATCTCGGTGTGTACCGCGAGATATCTGAACGCCCTGTCCCATTCACCCTTGGTCAGATG
>JBHEOU010000084.1:0-7547 GCA_046260645.1 Bacteroidales bacterium
AAAAAATGTTAAATATCAATAAATTAACATATCCTTAAGAGATAGACCCGGAAATATTTCTGATATTTGCATCAGTTATGGCACGAAAATTGCGATAACGTAAATGGAGTTTTTTTCATAGGTTAGGTTAGTTTTAGGGTTAACACTGAAGAGGAGGCAAGAGATTGTCTCCTCTTTCTCTTTGTGTGCCCGGCATGGGAGGGTTCGCTGTTTGCAGTGCGGTCAGGAGAGTCTCCTGAAAATTGGTGATCCTGCTTTACAGTGCCAGCAGGAGAAGATTTTTGTCGCTGATCTTCCTGCTGTCAAGAACAAACACGGCAGTGATCTCAGGTATCTCTCTCAGGGTTGCTGCAAGTTTTTCCGCCTTCTGCATGTCAGACTGGCCGCAGATAAGAAGGAAGAAGTCGATATTTTTTAATTTACGCAGCAGTATGTATCCTTCACTGCGGTTTGAGACCAGTGACAATTCAGGAGGAACGGTGGTGAACCTCGAGAAGGAAGGCCTCCCGGAATCAGTCTGAACCGTAATTTCATCATCGCACTTGCGGAGGTCAGTGCCGAGGTGTCTGTTGATCAGGACCGAAAGACGGTAATCGGGCTCGGCGGAGACAACGCCAAGGAAGAAGAATTCCTTTATCTCTTCCCCTGGTATGGTATGCCGGGTTATTTTTCCTCCGTTGCTCATTTCTTTAACTTGCGGACCTTGTTCCAGGCTATCATTGAAGCCTCCTGTTCAGCCTCTTTCTTTGTGGCACCCTCGCCCTGGGCAACAACCTCGTTGTTGATCTCAAGGGTGACAGTAAAATGTGGGTGTATGCCATTGCTGCCTCCCTTTTCCCGGAATGTGAAGTTAATCTTTTGTCTGTTTTTCTGGCAGAGCTCCATAATCAGGCTCTTGTAATCAGTCTCTGCTGCCAGCACGGATTCAAGATCGAAGTGTTTCTTCAATCCCCGTTCAATGAAGAAGCGTCGGGTGCGTTCAAATCCCTTGTCGATGAAAAGAGCACCCGCCAGTGCCTCCACGGCGTTACCGTAAAGGTTTCGCGGTGAGTCTGATGCCGACAGATTGGAGAGTATCAGCTTGTCAAGTCCCATGGAAAGGCCCAGTTGGTTCAGCGTCTCCCTGTTGACAATGCGTGCCCTGACCTTTGTCAGGAAGCCCTCGGAAGCCTCCGGGTACTGGCGGAAAAGATAATCTGACAGGATGCTGTCTATGATAGCGTCACCAAGGTATTCGAGCCGCTCGTTATTGATCTTTGTCCCGTCAGGAAGGGTATATGATGCCGAACGGTGAATGAAGGCTTTTTCGTAGAGTCTCAGGTTCACCGGACGGAACCCCAAAAGACGCTTAAGGCGGGAGCGAAACTCCCGCCTGTTGTGTATGAGCGTGTTATTCTTTTTCCTGTTGAGCAGGAACACTATTCTTCGAATTTCCTGATCAAAACAGAGGCATTGTGCCCACCGAAGCCGAAGTTGTTGGACAGAGCTACCCTTACCGGCCTGTATTGTGTTTTGTTCAGGGTAAGGTTGAGATTAGGGTCAATGGCGGGGTCAGGGTTCCTGAAGTTGATTGTTGGCGGCACCGCGTCATGCTTCACAGCCATAACGGTTGCAATGGCTTCCACAGCTCCGGCGGCACCGAGAAGGTGACCTGTCATCGACTTTGTGGCGCTGATATTGAGCTCGTAGGCATGATCGCCGAAGAGTGACAGGATAGCCTTTGTCTCTGCTATATCGCCGAGCGGGGTTGCTGTTCCGTGAACATTGATATAGTCAACGTCGGCGGGTTTCAGTCCTGCCTCGGCAATAGCCTGTTTCATCACGTTTATTGCTCCTATTCCTTCAGGGTGGGGTGCCGTGATATGATAGGCGTCAGCCGTGAGGCCTGTACCTACGATTTCTGCATAGATCTTTGCTCCCCGGGCCCTGGCATGGCCCAGCTCCTCAAGGATGAGTGCTCCGGCACCCTCGCCTATGACAAACCCATCGCGGGTGACATCAAAAGGTCTGGAGGCGGTGGCATACTCCTCATTGTTGGTTGACATGGCCTGCATGGAATTGAAGCCGCCGATGCCGGGGGGATTGATCGATGCCTCTGACCCGCCTGAAATGAAAAGGTCAGCCTTGCCAAGGAGGATGTAATAATAGGCATCAATAATTGCATTGGTAGAGGAGGAACAGGCTGAGACCGTTGCGAAATTAGGACCGCGGAAGCCGTATTTGATTGACAGCATCCCGGCAGCAATGTCGCTGATCATCTTGGGAATAAAGAAAGGGCTGAAACGGGGCGTTCCGTCGCCCAATACAAACCCTTTAACTTCTTCCAGGATAGTCTCTATACCGCCTATGCCTGAGGCCCAAATGATACCGCAAAGGTCCTTGTCTGTCGCCTCCGGATCAAGTCCTGCGTCTTTTACCGCTTCATCAGCCGCAATATGTGCGTACTGAGTGTAACGGTCCATTTTACGCAACTCTTTCCTGTCAAAATAGTTGGCAGGATCATAGTTCTTGATCTCACAGGCAAACTTGGTCTTGAACTTCGTGGTATCAAAATGGGTTATAAGCCCTGCACCGCTGACACCATCAACAAGACCTTTCCAGTAATCCTGCAGATTGTTGCCGATAGGGGTTAGTGCCCCCATTCCGGTAACTACTACACGCCTCATATCAGGTTATTGGCGAAAAACTACTTGGCGTTTTCCTCAATATACTTAATGGCTTCGCCTACTGTGCTTATGCTTTCTGCCTGATCATCAGGAATTCCGATGTTGAATTCCTTCTCGAATTCCATGATCAGCTCAACAGTGTCAAGAGAATCAGCCCCAAGGTCATTGGTGAAATGTGCTTCGGGAGTGACCTCAGCCTCATCAACGCCAAGCTTCTCAACGATGATTTTCTTTACTCTTGTAGAAATGTCAGACATACCAATCAGATTTATGTTAATACTCGTTTTAAAAACTACGCAAAGAAATATATTTGTACCATATTTTTCAAACAATTTGCCGGAAATTTATATCCATGTGAGTATAAATAAAAGCAAATCAGTCTTTTAAGACCCTTTTTCCAACACCGGGGCCCGGTGTGGATAAGTGGTCTAAGTATCATAAAATGAAGTATATATCCATTCTTGCCTCAGGAGCCGGGACCAACGCGGAAAACATAATAAGATACTTTTCGAACGATAAAAAAGCGAAAGTAACCCTTGTTTTGTCAAACAAGCCTCAGGCCAAGGTTTTGGAAAGGGCTGCGGCACTTGGTGTCGACTCATTTTTTTTCGACCGTACTCAGTTTTATGAGACCGGGGAGGTGCTGATGATGCTTCACAGGAAGAAGACTGACCTGCTGGTCCTGGCGGGGTTCCTGTGGTTTGTGCCGGCAGATGTGACGCAGGCTTTCAGAGGACGCATAGTCAATATTCATCCTGCCCTGCTGCCGGATTTCGGGGGGAAGGGGATGTACGGAGACAGGGTGCACAGGGCGGTGCTTGATGCCGGCCGCAGTGAGAGCGGGATCACCATCCATTACGTTAATGAGCATTATGATGCGGGAGACATCATCTTCCAGGCTCGCTGCCCGGTGCTGCCGGGTGATGATGTGGAGAGCCTGGCAGCCAGGGTTCATGCTCTTGAGTACCAACACTACCCGGAGGTCATCAGCCGGCTGATTGACGGACTCTGATCAGGGAATGGTGGAATTTTCGATTTTTGAATTAATCGACAATCGAAAATCTGAAATCGAAAATTTCAATAATCGATTGTCGCAAACAGATTTATATATCCCTCTGCCACCCTTCTGAACTCCTCCAGAGCCTCCGGTACGACCGGGTTCACCGGCGGCGCCTTAACCCTGAGAGGATCAATGGCAGAACCATTGCGGTAGAACCGGAAGTCGAGATGCGGTCCCGTCGAGAGCCCGGAGCTGCCGACATAACCAATCACCTGCCCCTGCTTCACATAAACGCCAGATGAAATACCGGGACCAAAGCGGGAGAGGTGCATGTAAGCCGTTGAATAGACGCTGTTGTGTCTGATGCGAACAATCCTGCCGGCCCCGCCCTCATAAGCCGTGCTGGTGACCCTGCCGTCGCCAATGGATACAACGGGAGTACCAATCGGGGCTGCATAGTCAACGCCGTGGTGAGGACGAACGATCTTGAGTATCGGATGAAGCCTTCCGCCGGAAAAGCGCGAGCTGATACGCGAGTAACGCAGCGGCGCCTTAAGGAAAGCCTTCCTCAGGCTGGCACCGGTGGTGTCATAGAATGACATTGAGCTGTCCTGTATGAACGGGATGGCATAGATGGGATTACCTGCATGCTCAAAGAGAGCGGCATGAATCCTCCTGATGCCCACCGACTCTTCCCCGATGAACTCCTCCTCATAGATCACTTTGAACCTGTCTCCTTTCTGTAGTCCGAAGAAGTCAATGGTCCATGCATAGATCTCCGACAGCTCGGCTGAGATGTTCGGATTAAGGTCATTATCCATGGCCGCGTTCCAGAGTGATGTGTTGATGGTGCCGGATGAGTACCTCAACATCCGCTTTATCTCCGCATCATGCCTGTAGATGGCCAGCGTATCCTTCAGGGAGAAGAGGTATGATACCTTCTGGTCATGTGTGTAAATGAAATAATCTGCCTTGCTGAGGGTGTCTTTTGTCAGCAGTGCCGACCAGGAGCTTCCGGTACGCACCCTCCGGGGGTCAAAGGTCTCCCTGTTCTCCCTGAGCAGCTGCTCGATATCATTCCATGCCACACCCTGTGACGACAGGATGGAGGAGATGAACTGGTTCCTCCTAACCTTACCCGTGACTATATTGTATGAATCCAGGGGTATGCCGAAGAGTGTTCCTGAGCCGCCTGCTTCTTCTGGGGCAGACGCTAAACTGTCAGCACCTGATACCGGGGTAAAGGCAGAACTGTCTGAGACAGAGATCTGTGCATCAGAGTTTTCCACTGCGGAGCTGTCCGCTTCTGCATTACCTGCGGCGGATTTTGCAGCTCCAACAACGGTTGACCTGGATTCTGCCGTGGACGATCTTGTGCAGGATGATACAGATATAATTAAAGCCGCCACGAAGGCGACTCCGGTGACCGGGAATCTCATACAACTATGTTTACAATGCGGTTAGGAACTATTATTATTTTCGGGGTGGATGTGCAGATCCATTTCTGCGCCCGTTCATCGGCAAGAACTATCGCTCTTACCTCATCCTGAGGCAGGTTGACAGGCAGTTCTATTTTGAACCTCATCTTGCCGTTGACTGACACGGGGCACTCGAAGGTTTCCTCCATGAGATACTTCTCCTCAGCCACAGGCCAGGGCTCGTATGCAAGGGTGTTATGGTGGCCGGTCAGCTCCCACAGCTCCTCACCAAGGTGCGGGGCAAAAGGTGAGAGCAGTTTAATGAAAACGGAAGCCGTGTCACGGGTGATCTTCTCCTTTTTCAGCGCTGTATTCAGGAAGATCATCATGGCCGAGATGGCCGTGTTGAAGCGCAGGTTATCAATGTCGTCAGTAACCTTTTTTATGGTCTTGTGGAGCACCCTGAGAACCTCAGGATCCTCTTCACCCTCCGTGATATTTTCACTGTTTGCTATAAGACGGTAGGCTCTTGCAAGGAAGTTGTGTGGTCCCTTGATTCCCTTCTCATCCCACGGTTTAGTGGCCTCAAGCGGACCGAGAAACATCTCGAAGAGGCGGAGTGTGTCAGCGCCGTAGTTTTTCACGACATCATCGGGATTGATCACATTCTTGAGGCTCTTGGACATCTTGGCGACAATCTGTCTGACCTCCTCATCTGTTCCGGTGATGAAGAAGCGGCCATCCTTTTCAGTGATCTGGTCAGATGAAACCTTGGCGCCTGTCTCCGTTTCATAGGCAAAAGCCAGTATCATGCCCTGGTTGAAGAGCTTCATGAAGGGCTCGTCGGTTGAGACGATGCCAAGATCGAAGAGCAGCTTGTGCCAGAAGCGGGCATAGAGGAGGTGCAGCACTGCATGCTCGGCTCCTCCTATATAAAGATCAACCGGCATCCAGTATTTTTCCTTTGCCTTGTCGAAGATCTCACTGTCGTTTTTCGGGTCGATGAACCTCAGGTAGTACCAGCATGAACCAGCCCACTGCGGCATGGTGTTGGTCTCACGCTTGCCGCGGCGGCCCTCGCTGTCTGTCACCCATAGCCAGTCGGTGGCGTTTGACAGGGGAGACTCGCCATTCTCGCCGGGCTCGAACACCTCAAGCTCGGGAAGTGTCAGCGGCAGATCCTTCTCATCGAGGAGTGTGATGCGTCCGTCGTCCCAGTGTATCACGGGGAAGGGCTCACCCCAGTAACGCTGGCGGCTGAAGAGCCAGTCGCGCAGCTTGTAGTTGACCCGGTGAATCCCTATGTTCCTGTTCTCGATCCATCTGGTGATGGTTGCTATCCCCTCCTCAACGTTCAGTCCGTCAAGTGTTATCTCGAGCTCGCTGTTTGAGGAATTGATATAGATGCCGTCGCCGCTCCAGCACTCCCTGCCGGAGATGATCCGTTTCTTCTGTTCCGGGTCTGCCACGGCCGGGGAGAGGATGCAGACGATATCGATCCCGAACTTCTGCGCAAACTCGAAGTCGCGCTCATCATGGGCCGGTACGGCCATTATGGCTCCGGTACCGTATCCCATCAACACATAATCAGCCACCCATACGGGTATCTTCTTGTTATTGACAGGGTTGATGGCATATGTGCCGGTGAAGACGCCGGTCTTGTCCTTTGCCAGGTCGGTACGGTCAAGGTCGGACTTCAGCGAGGCAGCGCTGACGTACTCCTCCACCTGTTTCAGTTTATCGGGACTGGTAATTTTACTGACCAGCGGGTTTTCAGGTGAGAGCACCATGTATGTAGCGCCGAAAAGGGTATCGGGACGGGTGGTGTATACGGTTATGATCTCGCTGCGCCCATCGATTTTAAAATCGACCTCGGCACCGGTAGAGCGCCCTATCCAGTTGCGCTGCATCTCCTTTAAACCCTCGGACCAGTCCAGGGTTTCAAGTCCGGTGAGGAGCCGTTCGGCGTAATGGGGTATGCGCAGCATCCACTGCTTGAGGTTTCTCCGCACCACCTTATTGCCGCACTTCTCGTGCGAGCCGTCGGTCAGAACCTCCTCGTTGGAGCAGACGATGCGGCACGAGGGGCAGTACCATATCTGGGCGTCGTCATAATAGGCGAGCCTTTTCGAGTCGATATATTTCTTTCGTGCCTCATCACCTGCCTTGCTGACGTCAAGGGGTATGGGGAGTTCGTTAATGTCGCGGCCGCGATCTGACTGGTGGTCATACCAGGTGTTATAGAGCGTGATGAAGATCCACTGTGTCCATTTGAAGTAGCCCGGGTCGGTAGTGTTGATCTCGCGGTCCCAGTCGTAGCTCAGCCCCAGCTCTTTTATCTGCCGGCGGAAGGTGTCGCAGTTTTTGTTTGTGGTAACCGCCGGGTGGGTGCCTGTCTGGATGGCGTACTGTTCTGCCGGCAGCCCGAAGGCGTCCCATCCCATAGGATGCAGGACGTTGAAG
>JBHEOU010000085.1:0-7476 GCA_046260645.1 Bacteroidales bacterium
CCCGCCGATATGCCGCTGCTTTGCCGTGCAAATTTTCCCTGGGCAGCCGCCGGCTCACTATTCCGGTCATCTCCGGGGGCTCCGGAACTGAGGTAAGTCTCTGTCTTCAGAGCATTGTAGATGTTGATTCTCTTCATGAAGCAGCCGTCAGGCATGAAGTTCTTCATTGCCCCGGTGTATGCCCGCAGCAGGTAACTGCCGGAGCTAAGGGTGTCGGGCAGGACCGCCTCTCCGGGGCCGCATCCCTCTTCAAGCCTGATACGCTTCTGCATTACGGGGCGGTTTTCCGAATTCAGTATCTCAACATATGCCAGGTTACTCGTCAATGTCAGCCTGCCGCTCTGAGCGTCGAGCAGGTAGACCTGGAACCATATTTTCTCGCCGGCGATATACACCTCCCTGTCGGTATGAACGTAGATTTTCTCTCCGACAGGCTTCTCACTGCCTAATGTTTGATGACCCTCAATGCGAGGTGGAATGAAGGCTTCTCCACGGCCGGTGAGAGGGTCTGCCAGGAGGCAGATGACAAGTAGCAGCAGGGGTCTGATATATATTGTTTTTGGTTGCTTCACGTATCTTAATATTGATCATCGTCCCAGAACAGGGGTCTTATGTTCGTTCCTCTCACCGTGCAGTCGGCGCATGACTTGTTTCTCGCAAGAACCATATACCAGGGTTCGGAATTCGGCCATCCTCTCACGATAATGGTCCATAAATATTCGTTCAGGCCTTCAACAGTTGCACCAAGAGGCACCGTGTCTGTAGCACAGGCGGCGTAGAGGTCAGGCATGCCCGCGAAATTATCAGTAATGAAAACCCTTTTTGATGCTTTTGCAGAGACGCTGAAATAACCCAGCACGCGCTGTCCCGGATCCTCAACGCAGAATACGTTTCCGGTGATGGATGAGGGTATCAGGTCATACAGTCCGCCGACATCCTCAGAGATGTTCTGCAGCCTCTTCCAGTAGCCGAACTCGTCTTCGCTGACAGAGTACTGGCTTATCTCCATACTGTACTTGATTTTCAGCCTGTCAGTCTCATTGGTAACGAGATTGATTGGATATTTCACTATCCTGTCCTGTGTCAGGGCGGAGGTGCTTTTGATATTGATGGACTTTGATTTTTCTGTTATCCAGCACCTGTTGTTGGTAACATCATAGGGAAGAAGTATCTCCCATGTCTCGGAGAAATCCCACCTGTAGTATTTGCATGATATGTCAGGGTCAGTCGTGTTCAGGTAGACCTGGCATCCCTCCCCGGGGTGTGAGCTGCCCTCAGTGCCCGGCATGACCTGCTTCTCGTACCAGATAGTGTCTATCGGAGGCACTTGTTTCATCTCCATAGGTAATGACACGTATGTGTAGCGGGTCTCAAAGGCGTTTCCTGCATCGATGTACAGAGTGTATTTCCGTCCAATCACCCCCCTGAACTCCCACGGGTATGTCGAATATGTTCCCGGCAGGGTTTCGTGCATCGTAAAACTGTTGCCGAGATCATCCTCTATCCTTACCTGGCAGTCCGGCACCGGGACATAAGCGTTGAAACTGCCCAGGGGCTGTGATTTTGAAAGCCGGACCGTATTGTTTACACCCGGCTCATCAGTGATCACCCCTTCGACTACCAGAAGCTCCTCGGTCTCATCCGTGTCGGGGATAAACTGGGTGATGCAGCCGGCTGACAGCGCCATGATTGACAGTATGATCAGGCAGTTCCTTAATCTCATCTCATTAAAAATCAAATCTGAATGTCACGGAAGGGATGGCCCTGCCGAAGACCGAGAGTTTATAACCTGTGATAATATTGTTTTCATTTCTGAAATAAACCGAGTACACATTCTCTCTTCCGAGAAGGTTGTACACCGAGAAGGTCCAGTAGGGATGGGCGATCTTGCGTGATCTGAGGTTCCCGGTTATCTTCACCGAGAGGTCAAGCCTCATATAATCGGGTATCCGGTACCTGTTTCTGTCGGAGTAGTGGATGAGCGACAGATCGCCGAGGTTGTAGCTGGCAATGGGGAAGGTGATAGGCCTGCCGGTGCTGTATACGAAGTTGGAGGAGAAGATGATGCGGCGCGAGGCAAGGTAATTAAAGGCCAGGGAGAGGTCATGGGGCTTGTCATAGTTGGCAGGAAACCACTCACCGCCATTGATGATCTCGTCACTGTACCTGCCTGTTGTCTGGAGGAAGGTGCGGGCGTAGGTATAACCCAGGCTCCAGAGGAACCTGCCCTCCTCTTTCCTGACCATGAACTCCGCCCCGTAGGCTTTTCCCCGGGCATCCACGAGAAACTGTTCAATAGTCTCTTCCATGACTATCCGGGTTCCTCCCTTGAACTCAACGGCGTTTTGGAGTTTCTTGTAATAGAGTTCAAGAGAGGCTTCCAGTTTGCCTTTGAACATCATCTGGTAGTAACCTGCTGCAAACTGGTCGCAGATCTGGGGTCTCAGGTGATAGTCGCTCAGCTTCCAGATGTCAGTTGGTGAGATTGATGCCGTGTTGGAGAGTAGATGCAGGTACTGCCTCGTTTTGTTGTAGTTGAGCTTGAATGAGCTAGTGCCCGTGGGTCTGTAATTGATTGAAAAACGGTACTCGGGACCTCCCATTGCTTTGATGATCTCTCCGGGCCGGTAGCTGACAGTATCAATAATGGTTGAGACTCCTTTGGAGTAGGAGGGATCATAGAGATAGACGTAGTGCGGACCGTAGGCAAAGAATGACGACAGCCTGATGCCGGCGGTGACCGACAGGTGATCGTTCAGTTTGAAATTGTCATCTATATACAGGGAAGGCTCAAGAGCTCTCTCCCTCTGGATGACTGAAGGGACGATGAGTGATGAATCGCCTGTGGGCAGGAAATCGCCCGGTGAAACGGAGTAGTGAACGGCATCGAGGCCGAAATTGATCTCATGACGGCCCCGGTACACATTGAAGTCGGCCTTCATTCCCGTGCTGTTTATCATGTGTGACAGCCGAAACGCTTCAGTGATGAGGCTCTTACTTGAGATGTCATAGTTATAGCGGCTGTTATTCGCGCTGAAGACCGAGAAGAACCTGCTGTTGAAGAAGTGTCTCCACCTGAGGGAGACGATGCTGTTGTTGTAGAGGTAGGTTGTGTCAGAGTTGAACCTGAAAGCGTCACTGCTGAAATAGGATGAGAGGTCTATCTTGTTGCTCCTGTTTATGTCATAGCTCAGCCTGCCGTTAATGTCATAGAATGAGGCCCTGCTCTTGTTGAGGAAGGCATTGTCAAAGACCTTGAAGACCCAGTTTGAATATGTTGTTCTCCCGGCAAGGAGATAGAATAGGGTGTCTTTCTTTATGGGTCCCTCCAGCACGAAATGGGTAGTCACCGGGCTTATCCCGGTGTTGCCTGCAAAGGCGTTTCTGTCTCCGTCACGTGCCCCTATATCAAGCACCGATGAGGTTCGTCCGCCGTATCTGGCCGGGATGCCTCCCTTGTAGAGGGTTGCATCATTAATTATATCGGAGTTGACCGCGGAGAAGAAGCCGAAGAAATGCGAGGTGTTGTAGAGCGGGGCCCCGTACAGCAGTATCAGGTTCTGGTCAGCTGATCCGCCCCTGACATTAAATCCTGCCGAGCCCTCCCCAACCGTCTGTACTCCGGGCATCAGGAGGAAGCTGTTGATGATGTTGACCTCACCCATATTGGCAGGGGTGAGCCTGAGTGTTGCGATGGTCATCTTCTCCATGCCCACCTCGGGCCTCTGCAGCGCAACGCTCCTGTCGGCGGAGACAACAGCCTCCTTCAGTGGAATAAGAGTGCTTTTCATCTCGAGGTTCAGCTCACCCTCCCCGTAAAGGTTGAGGTCGACCAGGGTCTCTTTCATGCCTACAAAGGAGAACTGTACCGTATGGATGCCCCTGGGCAGTGAGAGAGAATAAAAGCCGTACTGGTTTGAGATGGTACCGGCGGAGAGATTCCTGACATATACCGTGGCTCCTGCTACCGGCTCCCTGGTGTCCTTGTCGGTGATATATCCTGAGACGACCACCGCTCCCGGTCTGTTCTTCTCTGCCGGGTTGCCTACTTCACGGAACAGATTCCCGGAGAGCTCTGCGGCATCGCGCGTCTCATAGTATACTGAAGGAGGGATGAGGCTTCCGCTGTCGGGCAGCTCGCTGTCAGAGACCCTGACCGTAAAATATTTTGTAATGACAAAGTTACCCGAGTTATCCCTGAAGTAGTAGAGTGCCTTTTCGTAGAAGAGGCGGTCAAGCAGGTCGGTCAGGGCGATGCTGTCGCCGTAATTGTTCAGCCGGAGGTCTTTGACCCACTCATCCTTGAAGAAGAACCTGAAGGGGTAGATGCTCTCGGTCTTTTCCGCGAATTCCCTGAATGAGGAGCCCTCATAATCCCAGTCGATAATGACCTTCTCATAAAATTCCAGGACGGGGGCAAAGCTTGCGGGGTTGTTCCTGGAGAATCGCACGCGGTTTGTCCTCATGAAATCCTTAACCTCGGCCTTGCGGTCTTTCAGCATCCTGACCAGGTTTTTGCCGTTCGTGACCTGGTGGAGTATGCCATCCTTCAACAGGTATATCCTGTGTGTCTGGATGAAGGTGTCCCTGTCGCCCGGGGCATCCCTCAGCCTTATCTCTTTTTTGTACTTGACGTACAGGGCGGTCTTGCCGTCATAGATGACGTTCACGTATCCGGTCAGCTCATTGAGGCTGTCGGCCTCCAGATTCCTGAATTGTAGCTGCCGGTTGTCATAGCTGATGACAAAGCGGTCGACCATCTGTTTGTTTAGCTGCAGTGTGGAGCCCCTGTCGGTCAGGAGCAGCAGCTCATCATTTATCAGATCCAGCTTCAGCATCGGGGCCGGGCTGTTGAAGGTCATGCCGTTAATGGTCACCGAGCCGTGGAGGAAATTGGCTGTGAGGAGGAACTGTGTCCCGTCGATATGCTGGTAGAGGTTCCTCCACACCCTGCCGTTATAGAGTATCTGTTTGCCGAGGCTGTCCTGTGGGGCATCGAAGGCCAACACCGGATGAGCCGGGGCGGAGGCTCCGGCAGCTATGAGAGTGGATGCCGGAAGAGGCATGGCAAAAAAGAAAATCAGGAAGAGGGATCTCTTCATAAGGGCAACAATATCGGGTTGCATCCCGGATGATTTATCAGGCGGGTGGTCAACCGCCGGTTTACTGAAGTAATATTTCGTCAACGTTGGTGTTGGCGTACATGATCTTGAGTGCGCTGGCACGCCGGAGCGCCTGTTTCACGTCGGTGACCACACCCATCTTCGTATCGCGGTCTATCTTGAGCACAACGAGCATCTTGGTTTTATCAGCCTCATTGAGCTGTTCGCGCTCCTGTGCAATGAAATCCTGTATGTCATTGATATCCTTGAAGGTATCATTGAGCTGTATCTTAGGCTCGGTGCCGAACAGTGCCTGGAAGGCCTCGAGGGGCTCGCCGATGTAGATGAAGCTGGCGAGATTCTTTTTCTCAAGTATCTTGCCTTCGGTGGCATCGGGGATACGGACGGTGACCATGACATCTGTCTCACGCATGGTAGTCACTGCCATGAAGAAGAACAGTATCATGAAGACGATGTCAGGCAGTGATGAGGTGTTAAGCGCCTTGATCGTTTTTTTTCCTGTCTTTACAAACCTTGCCATATTACTTGTCTCCTCCTATCCTTTTGGGTTCAGCCTCTGAGATGGGCACCTTGAAAAAGTCGTCTACGGCTCCCTTGCGCTCCTCATCGAGTCTCTCGTAAGGTATGCCAAACTCCTGCCTGGCCAGTTTGTCACGCAGTTCTGTCCTTGCCGCTATGAGCTCATTCTGCACAGCGATATAAACACCGTATTTAGTGCCGATGTCATTCTGTAGTGAGATGACCGCCTTTGTAACTGCCACATCTCCGAAATAGGGGAGGCTGGCAACCTCTTTCTCAGGCATGTTGGGCGAGTCATTTGCGTTAAGAATGAAGTCATGGGCAATCTCTCTCAGCTGGGTGAACTCAGTAAGCTGTCCCTCAACCAGCAACAGATTGTCTTTGTTGACCTTCACCTCGAGGATGTTTCTGTCATTGATCTTATTAATATCCTGCGGGACGTTGGGGTCGGGGATTGCAGGCAACTGACGCATCAGTCCCGTATCCGAGTCCATCGTGGTGGCAGCCAGAAAGAAAATAAGAAGGAGAAACGCAATGTCAGCCATTGAGCCTGTATTTATTTCCGGTACTTGCCTTCTTGACATTTGGTGAGTATTTATCTCCGCTGTAAGGCGGAATGTTCAGTTACTTTTTGAAATACTTTGAAACCTCTGAATAGAGTATGGCTATGACAGCCAGGCCGGCAAGGAAGTATGCTACAAAAAGCCCGATGTCAGTCCACAGCAAGGTCCTTGGCACGTTGCCTTCACCTTTGTAATGCGGCAGGTTGAGCACTGTGTCATCAGCAATCAGAGCCGCTATGACAACAAGCACAACGCCAATCCCAAGGGCAATAAGTGTCATTTTGAGGCCCTTTGGATTAAGAATGAGATTTCTGATACTGAAGAAGAGTGTAATGAGCACGGTAATACCTACAAGTATATATGTATAAAAGATGAAAGAGTTTGTCACCTTCGGCTCTTCGTATCTGGTCCCATCGGTACCTTCAACCACTCCTCCCACATAGAAGAGCAGGGCGAAGATAATCGTGAGTGCCATCAGCGCCCACGAGAGGTACATTGTGAGCTTTTTGGATCTTTCTGACATGGCAGATTATTTTTGGTTGTATTTGGCCAGCATATCTATGAGTGCGATTGATGAATCTTCCATCTGGTTTGAGATACCATCAATTTTTGAGAGCAGGTAGTTATAGAATATCTGGAGTATGATAGCGACAATAAGACCGGTTACCGTGGTGATAAGGGCTATCTTGATACCGCCGGCAACGATCGTGGCTGATACTGTCCCTGCCTGTTCAATGGCGTCAAAGGCAGCGATCATCCCGATGACTGTTCCGAGGAACCCGAGCATGGGAGCGATGGCGATAAAGAGGGAGATCCATGAGAGGTTTTTCTCAAGGAGGCCCATCTGAACGCCGCCGTAGGCAACGACTGATTTCTCAGCCATCTCTACGCCTTCGTGGGCTCGGTCGAGGCCCTGGTAGAAGATGCTTGCCACCGGTCCGCGTGTGTTGCGGCATATCTCTTTGGCAGAATCGATACCCTCTTCCTTAAGTGCCTTCTCGACCCTTACCAGCAGCTTTTCGCTGTTGGTGGTAGCCAGGTTGAGGTAGATGATTCTCTCTATGGCTATTGCCAGGCCGAGGATGAGGCAGAGCAGGATGGTTCCCATGAAGCCTGCGCCGCCCTCGATGAAGAGACGTTTGATCTCTTTGTGGAGGACCTTTTCTGTTGCAACCGGGGTTGTTCCGACTGTCTGTTCTGAAAGTTGCTGTGTTGCTGCAGCCTGATCTGTCTGTGCCTGTGAAGTCTGTGCTGTGCCGACAAGAAGCAGG
>JBHEOU010000086.1:0-358 GCA_046260645.1 Bacteroidales bacterium
CCCCTGGCATGTCCCGATTACCTCCAGACCACCCTGAAAAGGGTGACAGTTGAGGTCACTATCATTGGCAAACCCACATCGCTTTTTGGTATTAAGCAGGGGAACGAACAATAACAGACCCATATGGCCAGAAGACTAGGCGTCACCGGCGGAATAGGCAGCGGAAAGACAACCGTCTGCAGGATCTTCAGGGTCCTGGGGGTACCTGTATTCGTTGCCGATATTGAGGCCAGGAGGCTGATGAATACTGATCAGGCCATCCGACAGGATATCAATGCCATCACCGGGGATGATCTATATTCAACAGGTGAGCTTGACCGCAAGGAACTGGCCCGTATAATATTCAACAGGCCGGAAT
>JBHEOU010000086.1:368-6735 GCA_046260645.1 Bacteroidales bacterium
CGTCAGGTCAATGCCTCGGTGCATCCTGCCATCCTCAGGATTTTTGACGAGTGGGCAGGGAAATCGGAATCTCCTTATGTAATAATGGAAGCAGCAATCCTCTTTGAGGCAAAGGCTGATGTGCTTGTTGACAGGGTGGCGGCGATATCCGCCCCTGTTGAGGAACGGATAGCGCGTGTTATGGGACGCAATGACCTGAGCCGTGAAGAGGTCATGGAACGGATAAATAACCAACTTGAAGATGACGAAAGGGAGGAACAGTCGTACTATGTCATCAATAATGCTGACAATGAAATTATTATACCGGAGATACTTAAGATACATGATGATATGCTCCGTCTTGCAGAAAGGGATAGGTGATGGGTAAATTCGCCAAGTGGATAGGTGGAGGACTGGGATTTGTGGTGGGAGGACCGATAGGAGCACTCCTGGGATTTTTCCTCGGTTCATTTGTTGACAGTTCAGACGTTGCATGGGAACAGATCGGAAACGGGCGAACGGTGTACCGGACCACACCGGGCGACTTCGGGATGAGCCTCATTGTGCTGATCGCTGCGGTAATGAAGGCAGACGGCCAGGTCCTGAAATCGGAGCTTGACTATGTAAAGCGGTTCTTCGTCTCACAGTTCGGGCCTGACACCGCCCGGGAAGCGCTGGCGATGCTTAAGGACCTCCTGCAGAAAGAGATACCACTGCGCGATGTCTGCATGCAGATAAGGGGCAATATGGATTATCCCTCACGACTGCAACTGATACATATTCTGTACAACATCTCCGCCGCAGACCGCAGGTTCGAACCGGCTGAGACAAAAGTCATCAGGTCAATATCGGATATGCTCGGTATCTCCGGAAGCGACTACGATTCGATCCGCAACATGTTCGTTCCTGCAACGGATGCTTCGTACCGGATACTTGAAGTTGAACGCACGGCGACTGATGAGGAGCTGAAGACAGCATACAGGAAGATGGCCCTGAAGTACCATCCTGATAAGGTGAGCCACCTCGGGGAGGATTTCCGGAAGTCTGCTGAAGAGAAGTTCAAGGCTGTGAGCGTGGCATGGGACAAGATCAAGAAAGAACGCAATATTGTCTGATATATATCTGATAAACAAATACTAACAATTAATTTCAATTAAAATGAACCTTAAGGATATTCTGGCAATTTCAGGAGAAGGCACTCTCTTCAAATTCATCGCCCAGGGTAAGAATGCAGTCATAGTTGAGAATCTCGAAACAGGCAGGCGGCTTAGTGCCGGTGCCGCTTCAAAGGTGAGCGCCCTGGATGAGATCGCGCTGTTCACCACCGGTGAGGATATGCCGCTGGGAAAGGTGATGGACCTGATCTGGGAGAAGGAGAATGGAGGAGAAACACTCTCCCACAAGCTCCCTGATGCCGAGCTGAAGAAATACTTTGACACCGTCATGCCAGATTATGACCATGACCGGGTTTACACCTCAGACATTAAAAAGGTGCTTCACTGGTATAACATCCTGCATAAACTGAACCTTCTTGTAAAGGAAGAAGAGAAGACTGAGGAGCCGGAAGCCGGGACCGATGCTGTAGTTGAGGCCGGAACCGATGCCGTAGTTGAAGACGGTAACGATACAAAGGCCGGGTCCGGTGATGTCGGCACAACCGGACCTGACGACAAGGAGTCGGGGAGCCAAACAAGGGCCGGGGATAAGGCCGAACCGAAAGTGAAAAAAACTGCCCCGGCAAAGGGCGGAAAGGCCAAACCTGCAGCTGGCAAATAGAATGAGAGATACCATTCTGTTCAAGGTCAGGTCATAAATTTCTGATCGGATGGGAGTAACGAATTTCGGTGGTCACGAAGTGATGTATGGCTACGATGAATCGCAAATAATCATCGTTCCGGTACCTTATGATGCTACCAGCACCTACATTCGCGGTGCCGACAAGGGGCCTGCCGCCATACTCAATGCATCACCCGCCCTTGAGTTTTATGACATCGAGACCGGAACGGAAGTACATAAGAGAGGGATTCACACCCTTCTCCCGGTAGAAGCCGGAGCTGAGCCGTCCGCTTTGACTGATGCAGTATACATGACGGTCTCAGGCATCCTTGACGGAAAGCGTTTCCCTGTTGTCATCGGAGGCAACCATACGGTGAGCATAGGCGCCTTCAGGGCTGCCTCAGAGGCATTTACCAGGCTGACGATACTTCAGCTTGATGCGCATTCCGATCTTAGACCCGTCTACGAAGGATCGCATCTGAACCATGCCTGCGCCGCCGCCAGGGCACGTGAGTATGCTCCCCTGGTACAGGTAGGGATAAGATCCATGGCAGCGGAAGAGCTTCCTTATGTTGACGGAGAGAGGATTTTTTACGCTCACAGGTTATGGGAGGACAACTCTCTTTACAGCAAGGCACTGGACCTGCTCTCAGACAATGTCTGGATCACAGTTGACCTTGATGTGTTTGATCCTTCAGTCATGCCATCAACCGGCACCCCCGAGCCGGGTGGCCCTGATTACAGGGTTCTGTTGTCATTCCTCCGTGAGGTGATGATAAAACGAAATGTGGTGGGCTTTGATGTTGTGGAGCTCTGCCCTTCGGAAACAAACAAAGCTCCCGATTTCATGGCGGCAAAGCTCATTTACCAGATGCTGAGCTACAGATTTTCAGGCTGACTTATTACTCCTTTCTGTCAAACTGTTTGGCCTCCTCCCAGATGACGTTCATCTCATCGAGGGTCATATCACGCAGTGAGATACCCCTTGCCAGCGTCATCTCCTCAAGATAGTTGAACCTTGTGATAAATTTCCTGTTTGTTTTTTCGAGCGCCGTCTCGGGATCAATCTCATAAAGACGGGCAGCGTTAATCATAGAGAAGAAAAGGTCTCCCAGTTCTGCCTCCATATCAATCTTGTTGCCTGCTGCCACCTCCTGTTTCAGCTCATCAAGCTCTTCGGTAACCTTGTCCCATATCTGTTCACGCGTATCCCAGTCGAACCCCACGCCTCTTACCTTCTCCTGTATCCTGTTAGCCTTGATGGTTGCCGGGAGTGATGCCGGAACACCTGAGAGAACGGGTTTGTATTCAGTATGTTCATTAGTCTTCAGCTTTTCCCAGTTCTCCTCAACCTCGCGGGCGCCCCTGGTGACACTTACATTGCCGAAAACATGAGGGTGCCGGTAGACTAGCTTGCTGTTGATGCCTTCCAGTACATCGCCCATGTCAAAAAGCCCTTTCTCGGAACCGATCGTGGCATAAAACACAATATGCAGCATCAGGTCACCCAGTTCCTTGCGGATGGCATCGTTATCATCCTGGATTATGGCATCGGCAAGCTCATAAGTCTCCTCAATGGTCAGTTTTCTGAGAGTCTGGTTGGTCTGTTTCTGATCCCACGGGCATTTTGCCCTCAGCTCATCCATTATCTCCAGCAGCCTGGCAAATTCCGTGATTGTCTTTTCTCTCATAAGCTGGTTAATTTTTAAAAAGGCCGTTCCCTTCCCGGCTGTCATCTCTTGCCTCCACCCGCACAGCATCTCCCGTATCGACCCCAAACAGCTGGCACAGGTTGGCTCCATTGATCGAAACTTCCAGGAGGTCAAGCATGTTGAAGAGAGTCACTATCTCACCCACAGGCTCATCGCTGTAGAGCCTGCTAATCTTCTCAGTATAGTATTTGTTGCTTTTAATCAGTATTCTGAAGGCTCTTCCGTCAAACACCCTCGAGAATACCTCACGGGTGATGTTGGTTATAGCATTGCCGTAGGAGTCGATGAAGATGACGCTGCCGATTATGATGTTTCGGTCAATGGTAGCACGCAGAGGCACTCTCTCAGAGAGGCCTGAGACTTTTGTTCCCAGTGTCTCCGCGGGGTTGCCGGCTATCAGGGCTGCAGCAGTCCTGACAAAGAGTGTTATCTCATCGGCATGATCTTCGTTCTTCAGGCTTACTATGAGGTCAGGTTCGGAATTGAGTATCAGGTTGAAGATGCCGTTATCGGCTCCGATGAACCAGTGTCCACGCGCTTTTACCAGCAGGTGGGCCTGGCTGCCGTTGCCTTCGCTGCTGACAAATACCATGTGAATGGTCCCCTCAGGGTAGTGGCTGAAGGTGTTCCTGATGACGAAAGCCCCGTGCATAATATTTAGCGGAGGGATCGCTCCGGCATTTTTTACCACAGCAGTATCAGGACAGCTTGAGGAGAGTTTTCCCCTGAGTATCCCATGAAAGAAATCATCATCTCTCCACTCGGTTGTCAGCGTGATAAGTGCCATTCTAAAATTGTTACAGCAAAGATAATCTTCTGAAAAAAATAAACTTACTTTGCGAAGGAGCAGATCTGAAAAAAGACTCTGATCATAATATGCTGATAAACAATTGGTAGAGAGAAAGAGAGAACCAGGGCCGATGACGGAACGTGTAATAATCCTTGAAGAGATTGATCCTGTGGTCATGCTTGGACCCAACAACAGGCTCCTTGATCAGATACAGGGCTATTTTCCGAAGGTAAGGCTTATAGCCCGTGGGAATGAGATCAAATGCATCGGTGAGGCGGATGCGGTAGCTCTTTTCGCCGGAAAGATGTCAGAGCTGATTGAATACTACAGGCATTACAACAGGCTTGAGGAGGGAGATCTTGAACGGCTGCTGCTTGATGGTGATCATATGCGATCTGCATCAAACGGCGAGTTTGAGGATACTCTTGTCTTCGGGACCAACGGCAAGCCTGTCAGGGCCCGCACGGTCAACCAGCTGCAGCTGGTGAAGGAATACGCTGCCAGTGACCTGATCATTGCGGAGGGCCCCGCCGGAACCGGAAAGACCTATACGGCAATTGCCCTGGCCGTGAGGGCGCTGAAGAACCATGAGATTAAGAAGATAGTCCTTACACGCCCCGCCGTGGAGGCAGGGGAGAGACTCGGATTCCTGCCGGGTGACATGAGAGATAAGCTTGATCCTTACCTGCAGCCGCTGTATGATGCCCTGAATGACATGAT
Source organism: Bacteroidales bacterium (assembly GCA_046260645.1). GTDB lineage: Bacteria > Bacteroidota > Bacteroidia > Bacteroidales > VadinHA17 > SR-FBR-E99. The sequence goes on from JBHEOU010000086.1 coordinate 5,346, forward strand.
ACCGTTCCGCAAGCTGGAGCAATGGATCGAAGACGGCACCGTACAGATAGCACCCCTGGCCTTCATGAGGGGCAGGACTCTGGAGAACAGCTTCGTGATCCTCGATGAGGCACAGAATGCAACCGTCAGCCAGCTGAAGATGTTCCTTACCCGGATGGGAGTTAGCTCAAAGTTCATCCTCACCGGCGACACCACCCAGATTGACCTGCCTAAGAGAAGTGAATCGGGCCTGCTTCAGGCAATCCGGCTGCTGACCGGCATTGATGGAATATCGGTGATCCGGTTTGATGAACGTGATATTGTCAGGCACAGGCTCGTTAAGAATATTGTAAGGGCTTATGACGCTGAGGAAAAGAACAGGAACGACGAAAACAGGGATTTAAAATAAGAGACAATGGCACAGGCTATAACAAAGACAGATTTTCACTTCCCCGGACAGAAAGGCATCTACAGGGGTAAAGTCCGTGATGTTTACAATATTGATGACAAATACCTTCTGATGGTCGTTTCTGACCGCATCTCCGCCTTCGACGTGGTGCTCCCCGAGGGTATTCCCTACAAGGGACAGGTGTTGAACCAGATAGCTGCCATGTTCCTGGAGATGGTTAGTGACATCGTTCCCACGTGGAATATCGCCACCCCTGACCCTAACGTGACTGTAGGAGTAAGGTGCGAAACCTACCCTGTTGAGATGATCGTCAGGGGCTTTCTCACAGGCAGCTCGTGGAGGCTCTATAAATCAGGCGGCAGGGAGATATGCGGGATACCTCTCCCTGAAGGCATGAGGGAACACCAGCGCTTTGAGCGGCCCCTCATTACTCCGACCACCAAGGCTGAACATGGACTGCATGACCAGGATATCTCACCCGATGAGATCATCCGGAGCGGGATGGTGTCTGAAGATGAGTACCGGATGCTTGAAGACTATTCAATGAGACTCTTCCTGAGGGGCTCTGAAATAGCGGCCCGCCAGGGTCTGATACTTGTAGATACCAAGTATGAATTCGGAAAGCGTGACGGAACAATCTACCTGATTGATGAAATACATACCCCTGACAGTTCAAGGTATTTTTATGCTGATGGATACGAGGAGAGGTTTGCCAGGGGCGAGCAGCAGAGACAGCTCTCCAAGGAGTTTGTACGTGAGTGGCTTATGGCCAACGGGTTCCAGGGAGGAAGCGGGGAAGAAGTCCCGGAAATGACCCCTGCGCTTGTAACCGAGATCTCAGAACGCTACATCGAGCTTTACGAAAAAATTACCGGCAGGAAATTTGTAAAGGCTGATACTGAAGATCCTCTCCGGAGGATAGAGAGAAATGTTGAAAGGTTCCTTGCCGAACTGAAATAAAGACCCGGGAGGGTAATTAGTAACAATGAATGTGAATTGCAT
>JBHEOU010000086.1:6808-7177 GCA_046260645.1 Bacteroidales bacterium
CTGCCGGCTCCTGCCGGTTTTGATCATCATGCTGGCCGCGCTGTTCACGCCCGCGCTTCAGTCCCAGGTACCGGCACCGGTGCCGGTAGAGATATCAAAGCAGAAAATCGCTTCTGAGGGGAGAGTCTATTATATTCACCAGGTAATGAAGGGGCAGACGCTCTATTCAATTTCCAGGGCATACAATGTTACCGTTGACCAGGTATCACGTGAGAATGTCCTACATGACAATGGCATTCAGGTGGGACAGATGCTCAGGATCCCTGTCAATGGCGGTTCCCAGGTTGCGGTGACGCAGACAGCCACGAAACCGAAGGAACAAACTGAGCCCCAATCCGCAAGCACCAGGCCTGGTCTCCCTTCCGGTTC
>JBHEOU010000087.1:0-6683 GCA_046260645.1 Bacteroidales bacterium
GAATACTATGGCCATTATAGCCACAAACACAACCGACATCATCACAAGGCCGACAAAGTCTTTCCATGGAAAAATCTCCATCTGCTCATACAGTGCCGGCGTCTGCAACGCAGAATCCTTGTGTGTCAGAAATACAGACAGGAAGACATTGTTGGCAGCATGCGCACCTATGGCCACTTCTATTCCGTCATCAAGCATTGTGAGGAACGCAAACACAAGGCCGAAGAAAACGTATTGCGGTATCATCGTAAGAAATCCGTATTTCTGTACCTCGGGATTAAGTGAATGCATCAACCCGAACAGCACTGAAGTCACAACTATTGGCACCCATCGGTTTCGCGCCAGCACCGCGAATCCCTGCATCAGGTAACCCCTGAAGAGGATCTCCTCAAACGCTGCCTGGAAGGGTATCAGAAACAGAGACAGGGCAGCCAGGATCAATAAGCTTCCCGAAGTATTGTTTAGGGTGAAATTTCCCGGATCACTCCTGACCGAATATACAAGCCAGATAGCTGCCATTGCTATCCAGACAAATGCCGAGAACATCATTCTTCCCCATCGTACTCTTCTGCCGCCATTTACAACGGTGCCAAAGCTGCGATTGTGCAGCGGCTTTATAATCCATACCATCGTAAAAAAAGCAAGGATAAAAGGAAACACCATAAGTGCCAGCCCTAAATTGAGATCTATTCCCATCAGTTCAAAATCAGGCATCCCTCCCTTTTGCGGTAGCGGCGACCCGTCAAGGGTGTGACTGATTATCACTATGCCTAGCGGAATCGCACCGATAATATTTGAGACAAGAAATGGTACAATACCTCCAATGAAATAGCGCCAGAATGCGTTCTTGCCGCTGAAGGGGGCTGTCATGAACAGGGTCTCACCCCTCACGGCAGGGGCAACTGTGGTTTCATTGATTTCCATAGACTCTCTTATCTTAAAATTCTGACCCTGGTCGTGCGGGATAGTCAATTGAATAGTGAAGGCCCAGGCTCTCCTGCCTGTTCTGAGCCATCTTTATCACGAGGTAGCCTGCTGCAATCAGGTTGCGCAGCTCTATCAGCGGACGCGACAGTGTTGAGCGGCGGTACAGGTCCTCCGTCTCCTGGTAGATTATCTCCAGTCTTGCTTTTGCCCGGGCCAGTCTCAGGTCGGACCTGACGATACCTACGTAGTTGCTCATTATCATCTGCATCTCCCTGTAGTTCTGTGTCACGAGTATCATCTCCTCAATATGGGTAGTGCCATGATAGTCCCATGACGGGATCTTCTCCTCATAGTCAAGATCACTTATGCGCGGTGAGGCGTCCTCAGCCGCCCGGTGAGCATAGACAGCGGCCTCTATAAGTGAGTTGGATGCCAGCCTGTTCGCTCCGTGCAGCCCCGTTGATGATACCTCCCCTATTGCGTAAAGCCTGTTTATCGAACTCCTTCCGTTTTTGTCAACTTTTACTCCTCCGCACGAATAATGTGCAGCCGGTACAACAGGAATCATATCTTTTGTGATATCTATTCCATCAGAAAGACATTTTTCGTAAATGTGAGGGAAGTGTGACCTCAGCTCCTCACTGTCCAGATGCGTGCAGTCGAGCCACACGTAATCGTCTCCCCGCAGTTTCATCTCATTGTCAATAGCCCTTGCAACAACATCGCGTGGAGCAAGGGAGCCCCTCACATGATATTTCGGCATGAATTTTTCGCCGGCGCTGTTTTCCAGCTCGGCACCAAAGCCTCTCAGCGCTTCAGTGATGAGGAACGAAGGCCTTACATTGGGATTATATAATGAGGTAGGATGGAACTGGATGAACTCCATGTTTTCCAGGATGCCGTTGGCCCTGTGAACCATGGCCACCCCGTCTCCCGTAGCCACAACCGGGTTGGTGGTGGTGAGGTAGATATTTCCGCAGCCTCCGGTTGCCAGCACAGTCACCTTCGCCAGGAATGTCGTTACCATGCTTGTGCTGAGGTCTGCCACATATGCCCCGTAGCACTCGATGTTCTTCCAATCCCTCGTGACATATTCCCCGAGGTTGTGCTGCGTGAGGAGATCTATAGCAAAGTGATCTTCATAGATGTCAATATTTGTGTGTTCACGTACCTTCTTAATGAGCACCTTCTCTATCTCAGCACCGGTAGAGTCCTTGTGATGAAGTATCCTGTGCTCGGTATGCCCTCCCTCCATCGCCATATCCAGCATGCCATCGGCCTTTCTGTCAAAGTCCACCCCCATCTCTATAAGATCCCTGATACGTTCAGGCGCCTCGCTCACCACCATCCTGACAATCTCTTCATTACAATAGCCGGCTCCGGCAATCATGGTGTCCCTGACATGCTTCTCAAAGTTGTCAGGCTCATACATTACCGCAGCGATGCCTCCCTGAGCATAGTTCGTACTGCAGTCCTCCATATCGGCTTTGGTGATAATGCATACTTTTCCGTGAGCGGCGGCCTTAAGGGCAAATAAAAGACCAGCCATGCCTGATCCTATTACGAGAAAATCACACCTAACTTCCATACAGCCATTTTCAGAAACGAAACGTAAAGATACAAATTGATTTCACTCATTTTCCCGCGATTGTAAAACCGCGGATTTTAATATACTTTTGCCCGGTTAATGCGCAGAACCCAAATAATAATATGGCTCAAGAAGATATCTTTAAGAAACTGGTTGCTCACTGCAAGGAGTACGGTTATGTTTTCCCCTCAAGCGAAATCTATGACGGGCTGGGTGCAGTCTATGACTACGGCCAGTACGGCGTTGAACTGAAAAATAACATCAGGAAGTACTGGTGGGACAGCATGGTTCTGCTGCATGAAAACATTGTAGGACTCGATTCGGCTATCTTCATGCATCCGACAATCTGGAAAGCATCCGGACATGTTGATGCCTTCAATGACCCCCTTATTGACAACAAGGACAGCAAGAAGAGATACCGTGCTGATGTGCTTATTGAAGAGCAGCTTGAAAAACTGAATGAGAAAATAGAGAAGGAGGTTGAAAAAGCCAGGAGCCGATTCGGGGAGAAGTTTGACGAAGCCCTGTACAGGTCAACAAACCCGCGGGTTGTTGAGGTCAGGGAGAAGTATGACCTCCTTCATAAAAGATTTGTTGATGCCCTGGCGGGGCCTGACCTCGCAGAGCTCAGACAGATTATTGTCGATTACGAGGTAGTGTGCCCTGTCTCCGGTACTAAAAACTGGACTGATGTCAGGCAGTTTAACCTGATGTTCGCCACGGAGATAGGATCAACCTCTGACGGCGCCTTGAAGATCTACCTGCGTCCCGAGACGGCTCAGGGTATCTTCGTGAATTTCCTGAACGTGCAGAAGAGCGGTCGCATGAAGATTCCCTTCGGCATAGCCCAGACAGGCAAGGCCTTCAGGAACGAGATCGTTGCACGCCAGTTTATCTTCCGCATGCGCGAGTTTGAACAGATGGAGATGCAGTATTTCGTGCAGCCTGGTACCGAAATGGAGTGGTTCATCAAATGGAAGGAGGCGAGGATGAAATGGCACCGTGCCCTGGGCTTCGGCGATGAAAACTACCGGTTCCATGACCATGACAAGCTGGCCCATTATGCCAATGCAGCCGCCGATATTGAGTATAAATTTCCCTTCGGCTTCAAAGAGGTGGAGGGGATTCACTCACGGACCGACTTCGACCTCAGGCAGCATCAGGAATACAGCGGGAAGAAGATGCAGTACTTTGATCCGGAAATGAACGAATCATACATTCCGTATGTGATAGAGACCTCCATAGGTGTTGACCGCATGTTCCTTCAGGTGATGGCAGCTTCATATTACGAGGAGGATCTATCCAAAGAGGGTGTTGCTGACAGCAGGGTCGTTCTCAGGCTCCCGCCAGTGCTTGCACCCGTGAAACTGGCCGTGCTCCCGCTGGTAAGAAAAGACGGGCTCCCGGATATCTCACGCAGGATCATTGATGGTCTGAAATTCGATTTCAACTGCCAGTATGATGAAAAGGATTCGATAGGAAAGCGCTATCGCAGGCAGGATGCGATCGGTACTCCATACTGCATCACTATTGACTACCAGACCGTGGAGGATGAAACCGTTACCATCAGGTACCGCGACTCGATGCTCCAGGAGCGTGTCGCCATAGCTCAACTGAGATCCATCATTGCTGATAAGGTAAGCATGCAGGAGCAGCTTAAAAAACTCTGAAATGAGGTCCAGACCTGCTAAGGTTCTGATAATTACCTACTACTGGCCCCCCAGCGGAGGCGCGGGAGTACAGCGCTGGCTCAAATTCGCCAAATACCTGCCCGCATCCGGCTGGCTTCCCGTTGTATTGACCGTTATTCCGGAATATGCGGCATATCCCTATAAGGATACCTCGCTTTACGGTGAGATACCTCTTGACCTGGAGGTTCACAGAACAAAGGCGCTCAATTATTTCGCCCTCTACGGCAGGGACCAGTCAAAAATACCGGGGGCCGGTTTTGCCTCGGGAACCGAAAAAGGACTTAAACAGATGGTCAGCCGCTTCATCCGCGGCAACCTCTTTATTCCCGACCCCCGCATAGGATGGAACAGGTATGCCTTCCGGAAGGCCTGCGAGCTGATTAAAGCCGAGAATATCACCCATGTGATAACCACCAGCCCACCGCACTCCACACAACTGATAGGGCTGAGGCTTAAACGGCGCCTCCCTCATATAAAGTGGGTGGCAGACATGAGAGACCCCTGGACCGACATCTATTACTATGATATGTTCAGGCCTTCATTGCCAGCCAGAATGCTTGACGCGCATCTGGAGAGGAGCGTGCTGACAAAGGCTGACGCTGTAATTACTGTGGGACATACTCTTGCTTCAATACTGGCCGTCAAATCCGGGAACCCTGAAAAGAAGATCCATGTGCTGCCAAACGGTTTTGACGAAGAGGATTTTGAGGGAATAATGCCCGGTCAGCCCGGGAAGTTTACTATCACCTATGTTGGTACCCTTTCGCCTGCATATCCCGTCAGAGGTTTCATTGATGCCGTAACCGAAGCCAGGGGAAGCGGATTGTCACTGGCACTGAAATTTGTCGGTACCGTCCCGAATCCGATACAGGATCTGTTTCCTGCCGATGATGAGGGCCGGAAGCCGGAGTTCATTCCGTACTGCGATCATCCGGTAGCCATCAGGCATATGATGGATTCGAGCCTGCTGCTTCTGATAATCCCTGATCACCCTTCCAACAGGTCAATCCTGACAGGGAAAATATTCGAGTACCTGGCAACGGAAAAGCCTATCCTGTTCCTGGGGCCGGATGAGGGAGATGCAGCGCGCTTACTGACTCTCTGCGGGTACCGGGGAATTTTCGGATACAATGACGTGCAGGGTATCCGCGATTTCATCATTAAGGTTGCCGAAGGAAAACCGGTAAAGCGAAGCGGTCATCATCTCGAGTATTCACGAAGGGCGCTGGCTGTCAAGCTGGGCAACCTGCTCAACGGGATTTTATAGCTTTTCCTTCAATTTTGACACGATGGAACCGATAAGCCCGTTCATGTCATCCGACAGCCTCCAGAAGTATACACCTGCAATAAATATCAGAGTCACCAGCAGGCTTCTTATTATGATATCAGGTATCAGGGCAATCTGAGGTATGATATAACCTGCAACAGTCGCTGCCAGCCCTACAATGGTCATTTTCAGATGCGCCATGGTGTACGGCCACAGGCCAAACCTCCTGCCTACCACTATTACCCCGAGCATATTGTAGACTATATTCGAGATCATCGCCGCAAGGGCTGCGCCTTTGATGCCAAAAAGCGGTATAAATATTATGCTTGTCACCACAAGAAGTGCTATGAGAATAAACATAAGCCAGGTCTGATACCTGTATAAAGCTGACGTACTGAGTATTACACCGTTTATTCCGGCCGAAACACTGGCGAGGTTTCCCAGGCCAACAAGGATGATCACAGCTGCACTGCCGCTGTAAACATCAGGCAGGAGCCGGAAGATATTATCAATGTTGACCATCAGCCCGATGAAAATGAGCAGTCCCAGTGCAAACTGGTTGATGCTGCTCCTTGAATACATATCATCAATGGTTTCAAGGTCATCCTTCTTCCATGACTCTGCAAGGAAAGGGATGGAGATCTTCGCCACCGACCTGCCCGGCAGCAAAATAAGCACGGCAAAATATGAGGCAATTGAAAAAATGCCAACCTCACCCTCTCCCAGGTACCTATTGATGAACAGTTTATCGAATGTTGTAAGTGCAATTGTACTGAAGCCGGTCAGTATTCCGAAAAGGCAGAGAATGAATATCTCGCGGCGCAATTGAGGAGTGACGAACCCCGGCTCAAACTTCAGCGATATCTCTCCCCTGGCGAGCAGGCTGATGAAGATAATGATCAGCGGTACGCCCTGCGAGACAACATAGCCGAAAACATAGCCGTTGAAATCGATAAGTCCCACCCAGAAGAGGCCTATCAGAATAAGGTTAAGAACCCTGAACAGGAACTCCCTGAGAAATGTTCCCAGCACAGCGTCATACAGTACTTTATTATAATTGTCGAGCAGGTTGAACAGCAGGGTGACCAGCAGCAGGGCCGGAAGATAAAATGAGTACTCTGAGATCAGCGGTGAGCGCTCCATGTTCGCCATCTCAAAATGAGGCGAATAGAACTTAAGAAAAATAATGGCTGCAAGAAATCCGGCAAGA
>JBHEOU010000087.1:6886-7128 GCA_046260645.1 Bacteroidales bacterium
TGCCAGCATGGTGGCAAAGGAGAGCAGGAGCTGCACCACTCCGATTTCACCGGTGGAAAAGATCTTCGGTGAAAGCAGGGCAATGTTCACAAATCCCAGCAGGGCGCCGGTGTAAGACCACGCTGTGCCTCGAAGTGTCTGCTTCTGGACTATTCCCATCTTACTCTCTTGTTCCGGCAAATGTATAATAATATACTCATTTGATTTAAAGATCAGTTGGTGTATTTTTGTCGGATGATATT
>JBHEOU010000088.1:0-7043 GCA_046260645.1 Bacteroidales bacterium
AGGTTATTGAACGGTGTGGTGCCGTCATACCCGTCATGCCATTGCCATCCCTCAATAACATCTGTCAGTACCTTGCTTTCGTCGTAGCTCAGGAGGTTTTCCGGCTCGATGTCAGTAAAGACGGTCTTTGAGACGGTCAGGGGAGGGGCAATATAGTGCCATCTGTCAATCTCGGGAGGGGCGCTCTTGAGGAAGAGCTCCACATTGAGGTTGCCCGCTGTTCCCGCGTAGCTGTCAGTGAGAAGCGATGCCATGGCGGTCTCGTCTGCACGGAGCTCAACGGTGCCATTATTTGTCAGTGATGTGAAGGTCACCCTGGCCCCGGCCTCGACGATCATCCTCAGACCGGCATTCAGTGTGAAGGTGGGGCCGGGGACACCTACCGGGTAATTTGCCAGCCCTGCAGGAATGACAACGTTCCTGTCTCCCGGAGGGAAGGTACCATCCCAGTTCTTGGGATAAGCCCATGATGTGCCGAAGCTGCCGTTCCAGCGGCTGTATACCATCTCGTAGGCTCCCCTGTCAGGTATATGGATACGTGATGAATTGACGATGTCATGCGTCGGGATGGTGACGCCCGGATAGGTTTCTGCACCGCTGTCACGCAACAGGGAGGTATATGCGATATTGAAGTTGCCTGCGGCGGGGTCGATGAAATTGGGTCCGTCAATGGCAGTGTTAACGCTGTTAAGGGTAAGGTTACCGGCATATGAAGTGCCCTCTATGGCATTGTATTCCAGTACGGACGACGGGGTGCCGTTCAGTCCCACATGGTTCGCACCGCCCCAGATAACTGTGTTGACAACGATTGTTGCCGGGGAGTTCTCAAGATAAATTGATGTTCCGTCGCTCACGGGTGAGGAGCTGTTCACAATGGTTGAGTTCACTATTTTAGGAGCTGCGGAGAGGGATGCCACTGTTCCTCCCATGAGGGTCAGTGATCCGGAGCTGTTGCCGTTGAAGAGGGAGTTCTCAATGAGAGGGGATGACCCTGCATCGGTATAGATGGCGCCTCCCTGTATAATAGCACTGTTATTCAGGAAGGTACAGGCCGAGATGGAGGGTGTGGCCCCGTTGAGAACAGCGATGGCACCTCCCTTCTCGGCAACACAGTTGCGGAAGGTCGAGTTTGAAACAGTCACTGCTGATGATGCCAGACGGAGTCCTCCTCCGAGCAGTCCCCACTTGAAGTGATCTTTTCTGCCTCTCTCAAAAGTACAGTAACTCAGCTGGCTGGCGCCGGATGAATTAATGTTGATGTTACCCCAGTATTCGCCGGGCTCACCGTTGATGCCGTCAAAGTCGATGTCGCATGTGAAGAGGATCGGGCTTATCTGTGTTCCGACAGCCAGTATCTGACCGGTGTCGGTAACAAAGATGGAAGCCCTGCTCTGGACAGCTATGAGTGTTGCCCCGGCGCTGACCGTAAGGACCTCATTGTCAACGTATATGTTTCCGTTGAAGTACTTCGTTCCGGAAATGGTAAAATCACCTGAAAGAAAACCGCTGTACGGATTTGCCATGGAGCCGTCGCCCACCAACTGCCCTGATACCGGCAATAATGACAATAAGGACATACAGACGAACAAAAAGCCCCCCTTTATGCCAAGTCTTGCATATTGTGTTATATTCATCCCTAAATAGATAACCCTATTATTTACCTTAGTTTAACTTACAGAAACCATATTTGTTTCAAAAGTAAGAAAAGTCATTTCAACGGCAACAGTGATGTTGTCTTTATTACTGTTACGATGCAGCGTGCGGTGAATCTTCTTACTACCCTTCCACCACAAAGCCGCCTGATTGCTGGTTGCCTGTGCAAAACCGGGTGATTTTATGTAAGTTTGTGAATATCACTGTTAAGATGAAGCTGCAGCGGAAGATCATATCACGGGCACTCACGATGCTTATGAAAAGCTCCCGGAAGGAGACGGCGGCGAGCCTTATGATTCTCATTGTCAGGTCATTGCTTCCCCTGGTTGCACTCTTTCTGATCAGGTATTTTGTTGACGCTATAACCGGTACGGCAGGCGAGGCTGCGGCCTCGTCGACAACAGCCTCATCACCCGCCGGGTTTACCTGGCTCATAATGGCCATGGCGCTGGTGCTGCTTGCCGATGACCTGCTGTCGTATGCCGGGCATTACCTGGCAAAGAGGCACTCTTACCTGGTTGAGGGGCATATTTCATCACTGATACACAGCCATGCCAACAGTCTCGGGTTAAGGTTCTTTGAGGATCCTCTCTTCCATGACAGGCTGGCGAGGGCCGCGACGGACATCTCGTGGAGGCCCGCGGCGATGATCAATGACCTGGTTCTTCTGATGCGCGGGGTGGTCTCGTTCCTGGCTATGGGTTATGTCCTGAGGACATTTGGCATTATCCCCCTGGCAGTGCTGGTAATTGTGTTCATCCCGGTTCTGCTGATCAGGTGGCGCCATTCCGCCAGGCTCTACCGTATAAGGAAGAGAACCACCGAAGACACCAGGCAGGCATCATACTTCAGCTGGCTGCTGACGGGAGAGAAGCCGGCGAGGGAGGTGAGGCTCTTTGACCTGGGAGGCTATTTTGAAAAACTGTTTCGCAGGCACTTCAGCGCCTCACGGGAGCCTGCGATTGCCGATGCGGGAAAGAATATCATCCCTGACAGCGTTGCTTCGGTTGTCAAGGTTGCGGCATTTGCCGGCGTGCTTGTCTACGCCACCTCCTCTTTCATGAGATCGGAGATCACTGCCGGCGAACTGGCAATGTATGTGGTTGCCTTCAGACAGGCACTGATATACCTGCGTGATGCGGTCACCGGTTACTCCGGACTGGCTGAGAGCAGCCTCTTTCTGCAGGACCTGTTCCGGTTCCTTGATATGCAGAGCGATATGGGAGGAGGGGAGAAGGCGCCGGAGCCTGTCTCATTCAGCGATATTACTGTCGAAAACATGACCTTCACCTATCCGGGGGCGTCCGGAACGGCGTTGCGGGATGTCAGCATGAAGATAACCAGGGGCGAAAAGGTGGCTGTCGTGGGGCCGAACGGGTCGGGCAAGACCACGCTGGTCAAACTTCTGTGCAGGCTTTATGACCCTGACAGTGGACGTATCATGCTCAACGGCAGGAACATTGATGCAATTGATCCGTCCGGTTACCGGAGGCTGTTTTCAGTGGTTTTTCAGGACTTCATGCTTTATTTCCTGAGCGCCGGAGACAACATCCGGCTGGGGGCGGCAGAAGGAAACGAAGACCCGGAGCGTGTCAGGGATGCCGCCGTCAGGGCCGGGCTGGCCGGCCTGCTTGAGAGCCTGCCGGAGGGTTATGAGACGCTCCTCGGCCATCATACAGAAGGGGGGCGCGAGCTCAGCTGGGGCGAGTGGCAGAAGATAGCCATTGCCAGGGCTATTTACCGCGAGGCACCGGTACTGATCCTTGATGAACCGTCATCGTCGCTTGATGCCGACTCGGAATATGAGATATTCTCTGATCTGGGTAAGATCACTGCAGGGAGAACATGCATCTTCATCAGCCACAGGCTTTCAAACGTCAGGGAGGCTGACCGGATCATAGTCCTCGACCAGGGGCGGATCGCAGAATCAGGGACTCATGAGGAGCTGATGGCAGCCCGCGGTAGGTATTTTTCGATGTTCACCAGGCAGAAATCGATGTACAGATGATGGCGAACAGAGATACCGGAAAAAGTGAACCCGGGGCTGCCCGGGAAAGTATATCCGGCGACAGCCGGGAGAGGAGGGGCGGCCCCGGGCCTGAAGATGCTCCGGGCAACAACCGGGAGCAGACCGTCGGCAATTACATGACGGATACGGCAGATATTGACCGGCTGAAGGCAGCCAGCATCCTCCTTCTGCTGAGCAGGGTTGAATTCACGGATGAGGAAAAGTCACACTTAAGTCAGGAATGCAAATCTTTCGACGAATGGAAGCTGTTCACTGACCTGGCTGTACGACACGGTGTGGCAGCACTGGTATGGCAGAACATATGTGATCTTTCCCTTGACGGGCACGTGCCGGAGCCTGAAAGGATCATTCTTGAAGGATTAAGGTTCAAGTCGATTGCCAGGGTGGCATACATCACCAACGCAGCTGCAGAGGCGGTTGAGATACTTGAGAATAAAGGGATACGGGTTCTTCTGCTCAAGGGACTTGCCCTGGAGCATACGGTTTACGGCTCGAGGGGGCTGAGGCAGATGAGTGATGCGGATCTGCTTGTCGCTCCGGCCGATGCGATCCGTGCACGGGATACACTTGCCGCTGCCGGGTTTGCCTCTATGCCCATGAAGTCGCGATTATACAGGCACATAATGCTGGACCTGGGCAACCACCTTCCGGAGATGCACCGGGGGGGGATATCGGTTGACCTCCATTACCGTCTGTTCGGGACAGAAGGCGAGGAGATGGTCAGCAGGGCCATCAGTGAGGCGGAGAGAATCTCAGCCGGAGGAAAGACTTTCCATGTACTGCCTCCGGTGTCATCGTTCCTGGGGCTGGTCAGCCATATTCAAAAGCATGAGGTCAAGGGAGAGTTCCAGATGAGACTCTATGCGGACATATATCTTCTCCTTAAAAAGCACGGTAGCGTGATCATCAACGAAGGCCTGATGACCGCAGCGGAACAGGCCGGCATTGCGGCTGAAGTCCGGGTGGTTATGACTGTTATAGAGCAGGCCTGGGGACTTGACATTCCCGGGGAGACGCAGGGTCTGGAGGGAGAAGTGCACGCCCTGCCCGGGGAGATGCATGCCCGGCCAGGGGAGGAGCACGCCGGGTTCGGTAAGATGGCGGCCCTGTCCGCGGAGATCAAAGTCCGGCCAGGTGAGATGCACGCCCGGCCAGGGGAGGAGCAGAGAAAAGCCGACCGGTTCATGCATGATCTGATTTACCCGGGGCTGATCACTCCTGAGAGCCAGCACGCAATGTTCACCAGGAACCTGCATTCCATGAGAGGATTTAGGAAGAAACTGATTTTTATCGCAGGCGATATTTTCCCCTCGGTTGATTTCATGAAGCGAAGGTATGGATCCCATTCAACCCTCTCAGCCCTGCTGCGCTATCCCCACAGGCTCGGCAAGCTGATCTGGATTTTTAGTCCCGAAAGCGGCAAGAAACGGGACAAATAATACGAAAATCAAAATTTTAGTAAAATTCTTCTCAATTTATTTGCTAATTGAGAATATATTTTTTTAATTTTACTATAGTCAAATTTTGTTTTAGTCAATGTCAGTCAGGCTTATTGTCAGTTGTTATTAAAACGCGACAGGATGGAAACTACTCGTCTGAAGTCAACGGTTGAATAGCGCTCAAAGGGGAAAAGGCGCTTCGCTGGCGTGTCTCGCTGCATGATTCGTGTCTTCGGGCAGGAAAGAATGCATCCAACGTCGCTTTGCTGCCCCGGATCGAAAGGTCCGGGGCAGTTTTCTATTCTGCCTTTTCCGCGCCTTTTGCATCAAAAGCATTACTTTTGCATAAAGAGCCGATGAGATGAAAAGTGCACTATACCTACATAACACCCTTACGCGCAGGAAAGAACTGTTTGAGCCGCTGGCTCCCCCCTTCGTCGGCATGTATGTCTGCGGTCCGACGGTCTACAGTGAGGTGCACCTGGGCCATGCCCGTCCCGCCGTGACCTTTGACGTGCTCTACAGGTACCTCATGCATCTGGGTTTTAAGGTGCGGTATGTACGCAATATTACGGATGTCGGGCACCTTGAGAATGAGGTTGATGACTCCGGTGAGGACAAGATAAGCCGCAGGGCCCGCCAGGAGAACCTGGAGCCGATGGAGATAGTCCAGAAGTATATGAACAACTATCATACGGCCATGGATAAGCTCAACACCCTGGCCCCGTCGATAGAACCCCGGGCAACAGGGCATATCATTGAGCAGCAGCAGCTGGCCGAAAAGCTCATCAACAGCGGATATGCGTACGAGTCGAACGGCTCGGTCTATTTTGATGTTGAGAAGTATGACAGTGAGCATTCGTACGGCATCCTTTCGGGAAGGGTGCTTGAGGATATGCGTGCCAACAGCCGCCCCCTGGAGGGGCAGGATGAGAAGCGAGGCCAGTTTGACTTCGCCCTGTGGAAAAAAGCCTCTGCAGGCCATATCATGCGCTGGCCCTCACAGTGGAGCGAAGGGTTCCCGGGATGGCATCTCGAGTGCTCGGTGATGAGCACCAAGTACCTGGGTGACACCTTTGACATCCATGGCGGCGGAATGGATCTTATCTTTCCCCACCATGAGTGCGAGATTGCCCAGAGCACAGCGGCGCAGGGTCATCAGCCGGTGCGTTACTGGGTGCATAACAACATGGTCACCATCAACGGTCAGAAGATGGCGAGGTCACTCGGCAACTTCATCACCCTCGAGGAGATGTTCACCGGCTCGCATAAGCTGCTGGTCCAGGCCTACACCCCGATGACCATCCGCTTCTTCATGCTCCAGGCACACTACCGCAGCACACTCGACTTCAGCAATGAGGCGTTGCTGGCGGCATCACTGGGGCTGCAGAAGCTTCTCACTGCGGAGCGCACCCTGGCGAACCTCAGTCCCTCTGACGCATCAACCACAGACACAGGCAGCATTGTCCGGAAGTGCTATGAGGCCATGAGTGACGACCTGAACACGCCGGTAACGATAGCCCAGCTCTTTGATGCCGTCAGGATCATCAACCTGGTTAATGACGGCAAGGAACGACTGACGGCGGCTGACATCGATTCGCTTAAGGAGCTATTCGGGATATTTGTTCATGAGCTCTTCGGCCTCAGGGCTGAGGAGGCGGTGGGTAACGACAAGCTTGCCGGGGTGCTGACCCTGCTGCTCGACATGAGGCAGGAGGCCAAGGCAAGGAAGGAGTGGAGCGTCTCGGACCGTATCCGCGACAGGCTGGGCGAGCTCGGCATCACGGTGAAGGACCGCAAGGATGGTTATGACTGGGAGATAACAATGTGAAAGTTATTCATTACAGATCAGAGGTAATTAAGATTGGCAGCCTGACCATGGGAGGTGATCTCCCGGTACGTGTTCAGAGCATGACCAATAC
>JBHEOU010000089.1:0-7010 GCA_046260645.1 Bacteroidales bacterium
GTATTTACAATGTGGCAATGGAGATACAGGAGTGGCGCGGCGGATTAAAGATCGGGGTGGTGGTGAGAGACATGCAGATTGAGGTTTATGAGACTGACAACAATCCGCCTGTCACCTCCCCGCTTCCAGACCTCTGTGTTGAGGTGGGCCAGACTGTCACCCTCGACATTACAGCCACCGATGTTGACGGAGACTCACTGGCACTGATTGCTACTTCCGGGATCTTTACATCATCGGACTGTCCGGCTACCTTCACCAGCCTCATCTCCACTCCGGGACTGACAACGGCGCGACTCAGCTGGGTGCCATGTCACATGAGTGTCAGGCATCAGCCTTATAATATCATTGTCAAGGCTGAGGACTTCAATGATGAGCTACAGCTGGTAGACATTGATAATATGAGCATAAAAGTGCTCGGACCGTCTCCTGATCTTACTAACGTAGTCCCCCAGGGTAAGTTTGTAGTGCTCTCGTGGGCCTCCTACGGTACGGATGTGATAGCCGGCTTCAGCATTTACAGACGTGAAGGCACCTCTTCGCTGGTGGCTGACACATGTTATGACGGAATACCTCCTTCGGCAGGTTTTATGAAGGTCGGATATGTCACAGGGTTCAACACACTCACCTTCACTGACACCGATAACGGCAACGGGCTCGATACGGGCATTGAGTATGCATACAGGATAGTGGCGGTTTACCCGAATGGTACGGAGAGCAAGCCCTCAAATGAGATACTGACCTCTCTGATAACGGGAGTACCGCTCATAACCAATGTGTCAATACGCAATACTCACCCTGTAAACGGTTCGCTGACACTGGCCTGGCAGAAGCCACGCCAGCTTGACACCATCCCTGCCACCGGACCGTATGAATACCTGATTTACAGGGCGGAGGGGATAGCAGGCACAGCGTACCAGCTCATTCATACGCTGCCGACATCCGATCTCAATGATACGGTTTACGTCGATACCCTTATAAATACGCTTGACAAGGGCTGGATATACAAGATAGAGCTCTACAACAACGCACCGGGTAACCGGTTCCTGATCGGTGATCCCGGGTTCGCCTCCTCACTCTTCCTTGTGGCAGCCCCTGGTGACAGAAAAGTGAGGTTTACACTGACAAGGAATGTGCCATGGATCAATACCTCATATGATTTCTTCAGGTTTGACGGTTCATCATGGCAGCCCGTGGGTTCGACAAACCAGCTCACCTTTGTTGATGAAGGTCTTGTCAACGGCACCGAATACTGTTACTATGCGGTCTCCACCGGGGGATACCAGGGAGCAGGAACTCCCACCGGCCTCATAAACTTCTCGCAACGCACCTGCGCCATTCCTGTTGACAACGAACCACCCTGCACACCTTCACTGACAGTATCATCACAGTGCGACAGCCTGTACAATATGGTGCGGTGGACCATCACTGATCCGGCCTGCCTTGCGGATGTGGAAGGATACAGACTCTATTACAAGCAGACCACCGAAGAGGAGCTCGGCTTGCTGATCACTTTTGACGACAGGTCAATTCAGAAATATATTCACTCTCTACCCGATTATGTGGCAGGATGCTACGCAGTCTCCACTTATGATGCCAACGGGAATGAGAGCCCGCTTTCAATGATGGTATGCGTAGACTCATGCAACTTCTATGAGATACCCAACGTATTCACTCCCAATGGAGACGGTTTCAATGACTGGCTTGTAGCCAAGACCTCGGCATTGATTGAAAGGGTGGAGTTCCGCCTCTTTAACAGGGCAGGGGTGATGGTGTTCAGCACTGAGGAACCAAAACTCAACTGGGATGGTACCTACAAGGGCAGGGTGGTGCCTACCGGTGTGTATTATTACGACTGTGAGGTGTTTGAGCGAAGGATAAGCGGATTGGAACAGTTCCACCTCACCGGCTTTGTTCACGTGATCACTGAAAAGGGCGCAGGCCCCGGAATAGTGGAGGGGAAATAATGAAAGGTATGAAAAAGATAATGTTGTGCCTGACAATGGTGGTTGCATCTCATTTGGTTGCAGGCCAGGGAAGCTATGAGACAATCCTCAGGGCGGTGTCACTCTCTGAGAGAGGAGAGGTTGATGAAGCTGCCGATCTCCTCGCATCAACACGAGATCAGACCTCCGGCTATGACTTTTTTACGGTCAGGGGGGATATCTTCATCAAGGCCTCCAGGATCAATGAAGCGAAGAGGGATTTTATGGCCGCGGAAAATATGAGGCAGGGGTCAGGCATGTACGGCCTGGCCCGGTGTGCAGCAGCCGAGGGCGATGCGAAGGCAACTGCAGCATATCTTGAGGCTCACCTTAAATCACAGTACAGGAAGGGCGAACCGGAAATACTGCTTGACAACACATTCAGCCAGGTATCATCATCACCCGAATGGAAAGCTCTGTGGAAAAAAGAATGGTACAGGGGATATGAAAGAAAGAGCTGGGAGATAGATCATTACCTCAGGATAGGGCGGCCTGACCTGGCCCAGGAGAGCTGGCGCGAACTATCAGCACAATATCCTGACATGCCGGTGACGGATTACTGCAATGCGCGCATAATAATGAACAAAGGCAGGTACCGTGAGGCTGCCGAAATACTCGCACAGCTGACTGTCAGCAAGGATACGCCGGCATCGTGGCTTTACGCCCTGGCAGAGGCGCGCGCCGGTGAGGGTAACTGGTACGCCGCTGCCGCTGTCTACACCAGGCTCATGGATGCCGGCCATCCAGACCCGCAGCTGCTGCTGCAGAGGTCACGCATGCTGATAAAGGCTGGCGACAGGGATGCGGCTAAGCGTGACCTGGTAAAATATATTTCCATCGACCCAGATAACACCGGGGCACTGGGACTCATCGGCAAGACCTATGCCGAGGAGGGAGCCATATATGAAGCGCTGCCTTACCTGAATTCCAATGTTGAAAAACACCCTGGCGAGCCCTCCGCCTTCCGTCTGCGTGGTGACGCGTGGATGGCCGCCCGCTCATGGGAGATGGCGGTTGAGGATTATACCATGAGCCTTGACCTTGACCCTGAAGATGGCGCGGCAAACCTTAACCTGGGAATCGCACTGATAAACTGCGGAAGGACTGACGATGCATGCCATTATCTCCGCAAGGCGAATAAACTCGGAGAGAAGAGTGCCAGCGGGTATCTGGCCAGACACTGTATAAAATAAGACCGGGAAGCAGGGGAGAAGCCTATCTTACATTTCTGGCAATCCTGTCATACAGGTCCTTCGGCTTAAAGGGCTTTAAAACATAATCATTTATAGCAAGGTTGTCAATCTTGTCATGAGCTTCGGACATGACTGCTGCCGTAAGAGCCACAATGGGTATCTGGCTGATTTTGTCATCCGGAGAACTGCGTATTATCCTGGTAGCCTCAATGCCATCCATAACCGGCATATGGAGATCCATTAGTATAAGATCGAACTCCTGCCTGCTGATCTCTTCCAGGGCCAGGCTGCCATTTTCGACGTGTGTTACGATGACACCCCAGCTTTCAAGAAATTTATTTGCAACGAAAAAATTGATCTTGTTATCTTCGGCAACGAGTATCCTCTTGCCCTCAAGCTCCTTCATCGTGTCTGCCGCACCCGGGTCGACGGTTTTTGTTTCGGTCTCCGGAATGCTGTATTCAATTGTAAAGGTGAAGACTGAACCTTTGTCGGGCTCGCTTGTCACACCAATGGTGCCTCCCTGCAGATCAATGAGACGCTTGCATATAGCCAGTCCCAGGCCTGTTCCCCCGTACTTGCGCGTGGTATCGGCCGATGCCTGCGCATAACTCTCAAAGATCTCCTCAAGCATCTCCGTGGCTATCCCGATGCCGGTATCCGCTACCGAGAACTCAAGCAGCGCCCTGCCCTCCTGGCGATGCTTTACCGAGGTCTTCAGGGTGACGCCTCCCTCAGATGTGAACTTCATGGCATTCGATAGCAGGTTCGAGAGTATCTGGTTTAGCCTGAGCGGGTCACCAATGAGTGAAGGAGGAAGGTCGGCTGATTTCTCTACCGTAAATGAGATGCCTTTTTCCTGCGCCCGGTGACTGTATGACCTCTTCATGTCATCAAGCATGCTTATAAGGTCAAACTCGGTCTTCTCAAAGACTATCTTGCCGGCCTCCATCTTGTTGTAGTCAAGGATGTCATTTACCAGGGTAAGAAGATGGTTTGCTGAGAAGCGGAGCGTCTTGATATACTCCATCTGGTCTTCACGCGGGTCACTCTGGTGGAGCAGGTTGGTGATGCCAATCACCTCATTGAGAGGTGTCCTGATCTCATGGCTCATGGTTGACATGAACTGCTGCTTGGAGAAGGCGGCATCCTCCGCTCTCTTGCGGGCGGAGATAAGGTTGTCAAGCATCCTTCGCCTCTGAAGGGTGAGCACTATCTGGTTGGCGATGAACTCAAACACCTGCAGGTCATCATGGTTGAAAGCGTCAGCCGACTTGTAATCCTGAAGGCATATTGCACCGATGACCTCGTCGTCCATCTTAAGAGGCACTCCCATCCATATCTTGCACGGTGATCCGACAAGACTGATGGCCCCGGTCTTCTCTATCTTCAGGATGTCAAGCTCATTGAGCAGAACCGCCTTGTTGTTCCTGATGACCCATCCCGTCAGGGTGTTCTTTGCCGCCGTCTCCTGAAAATGATCACGTTCATCGGCAAAAAACGGGAAGGTAAGGGTGTCCTTCTCCCGGTTGTAAAGAGCGATGAAAAAGTTGTTTACGTTCCATAGCTTGCCGATCTCTTCGACGATAGTCGGGTAGATGTCAAAAATGTCCGAGTCCTGAAGAGCAACGGTTGAGATGTTGTACTGTATCTCCTGCATCAGACGGCTCTTTATCTCGCGGGTTATATCGCGGTAGATGCCCAGGAAGGCTATGGTCTTGTCATTTGAAATAACGGATGAAGCTATCAGTGAGACGTTTATCCTGATCCCTTGTTTATCTCTTCGGATTGTCTCCAGCTCCCCGCTGCCGTTGGCAAGGGCCACCTCATCGATCCTGACAGCTTCATCTCTAAGGTCGTCAGGTACCACCAGGTCGTCTATCATCCTGTTGTCGGCCTCCTCTGGCTCATACCCGAAGAGTTTGGTGAAGCCTTTGTTTATCTTCATTATGCGGCCGTCGAAGTCAGTCAGGACGATAGCCTCAGGGGCTGCGTCAATGAGGTGCTCGAGCAACGCCTTCTCGTTTGAGAGCTTCTGCTCGTATTCTTTGTGCTTGCTTACGTCGGTCAGTACGCACCTGTATCCCGTTACCCTGTTCCTGATTATGATAGGACCTGCATGGAAGAGGACTGATACATTGCGTTTATGCTTGTTGATAAGAACATATTCATCAAAGGTGATCTGCCCCGGCATGGTCAGGTCTGAGAGCTCCTTCATGAGCCTGTCAAGGTCATCGGGAAGGAACAGCTCAGGAAGAGAGACACCGTGAGTGAGGTCGTTGTTGTCAAACCCCAGGGTGATCATCCCCTGGGTGTTCATGAAGGTGACGTTGCCCCTGGTGTCTATCTCCATGATCATCTCAGGGAGGAGCTCGGCGAAGGTCTCAAAGACAATGCCCTGCCTCAGGATCTCATTTTCCCTCTCTTTCTGGTGCTGTCCTGCCTCCCACGTCACAACAATGTCACCTGAGGAAAGGAGCAGCCCTATGTAGAAACCATTCTCATCGGTTCCGTCGGGGGAGACGGGGATCTTGAAGGGGCTCCGCCTGGCTTCAATATTCTCCAGCAGTGTCAGGAAGGCCTGGTTCTCTGCAAAAGGGGTCTCACCTATTTCCCTGCCAAGCATCTCCCGACGCTCAAGCTGCTCAACATCCTCAGCCCTGTAATTGAAATCGATGATAAAATACCTGTTGTCATTCTCACGCCTGAGTATCACGGCATAGCTGCTCATGGAGTCAAAGATCTCCTTAAGAATCTTCTCCGACTCTGCCCTGGCATACCCGTCGTTCAGGGTGCTGATGTCATTGTAATAGGTTATGAGTAATATGTCCTCACCATAGAAGAAGGTGCGCGCGCTGAAGAGGAATGTACGTTCCTCACCTGAACTCATGCGCAGCCTGATCTCAAGGTCGCTCACCCTTTTCAGGCGCGACAGCAGCCTCATGTACTTGCGGCTCTGAATAAGATCAACATAAAGCTGTATATCCTCGGAAGTCTTGCCTACAATATCTTCCTTACTGTAACCGGTGGTGTCAAGGAATGCCTGGTTCACCTCTATGTACTGCTGGGTCTCAAGGTTGCTGAGGGTGATCAGCTGATTGGTTGAATTGAACGCCAGTACGGGGATGTCTGTAAGGTACTTGAGAGAGGCCGGAAATGGGGATGACTGATCAGACTTCCTGGATTTCTCTTTGCGGTTTTCCATCTGAATGCCTCTCATGAATAGTTAACGGTTCCGGAATTGGTGGTTGACTGTGCCAAAAATAGTTTCTCAATCTTAGAACGATAATCCGCCGCCATTATTATGCTTTAAACCCTGTCTCTTTCTGATAGTATGCACACCAGCGTGCTATCCCGCATCTGCTGCATGCGGGCTTGCGTGCTGTGCAGGTGTATCGTCCGTGAAGGAGCAACCAGTGATGAGCCAGCGGCCGCTGTTCCCCGGGTATATGTCTTGTAAGCCTCATCTCTGCCTGCAAAGGGGTCTTTGCACCCGGAGTGAGACCGATGCGCCCGGCAACCCTGAAGACATGGGTGTCGACAGCAATGACCGGATTGTTCCAGACGACTGAAGAGATGACGTTGGCGGTCTTTCTCCCAACTCCCGGAAGCTGCGTCAGCTCATCCCTCTCAGAAGGCACTACCCCGCCGAAACGGGTGACGATCATCCCGGCCATGCCCCTGAGATGCTTTGCCTTATTGTTGGGATATGAGCAGCTTTTGATAAGGTCAAAGATCTCTTCCTGTGTAGCCGCTGCCATCGACCGTGCATCGGGGAACCTCTCAAAGAGCGGGGGAGTGATAATGTTGACACGCTTGTCAGTGCACTGAGCTG
>JBHEOU010000009.1:0-7723 GCA_046260645.1 Bacteroidales bacterium
CTCATTATCGCCTGTAAATCTGATCATCGCCTCCTCTGAAAAAGGATTCGGAAAAACTTCAAACAAAAGTCCTCCGTTGCCCGGGTCATCGGCCGGGCTCTCGATACCTGCCAGGAAGGATGGCCGGTTCACCTGTTTCGAAGTGTATAGCTTGTATTCACCCTGCAAAAGAGAGATAGGCGTGTTCTGATTAGCGGCGGTGACATCCATGGCAGTACCCCTGAAAAACTCGTACCATGTACCGGTACGGGTGAAATTAGGCGCGATCTCACGGGGGAAGAGATCGAAATTCCCGATTACAACCACGTCCATATCTGAATGCTGTATGTTCAGTCTCTTGGTTTCCCCGGATTCATATATACTGAAGTTGTCAGAACTGAAAGCCGGCTGGCTCTTTTTCAGTCCGGCCAGGGCCGAAAAGTTGTCATACAAATTCCGCCTTGCGGCAACCGTATAATAATCCCATTTAATTGGTTTGGGACCCAACGGATCATTATTGTAGTTTTTGGCATAATCATATCCCAGTTCCTGAAACTGCCAGAGCATCTTCGGCCCCGGTATTGTCATGAAGAAGGTGGCAGTAAGTTTGATTCGCTTCAGGGCAATATTCAGGTCCTTTATGTTGTAGCCTCCTACTGCCTCGCCCTGATCGAGGTTCAGGAACATGATCCTCTCCTCGTCATGGCTCTCCATGTAGTCAACTATTCCCGGGACAGTCCACCCCCTGTTTACCCAGGAGGCCTCAGCAATGGACATGTTCCAGTCGCTATGACTGGTAGAGGCCGCCTGATAACGGTTTTTGGCATTGCCCCACAGAAGGAATCCGTTGGCTGCCAGTGCCTTCTCCTCATTATTGTCGGTGAAATGTTCAAGTATGAGAATTGCGTCTGGCTTGTAAGACCAGATTTTATTCCCCATCCTGTTCAGGATTTCAATTCGCGACGCATCGTAAGCCCATCCGTCACCACCGGTATTGGTAAAACCTTTGGTAAAATCAAACCTGAAACCGTCTGCTTTGAACTCGTTTATCCAATAGTGGCAGACGCTGTCGACGAATGCCTTTGTCTGAGTGCTTGTATGATTGAAGTCATTACCCCAGCTGTAAGAGGTGTTCGGTGATGTGACGTTGAACCATGGGTTGTTTGATGCTGGCTGGCTGGTGGTGCTGTTCCAGTACATCCTGACAAGCGGATTGCTCCCGTATGCATGATTGAGAACCACATCCAGAATAACAGCTATGCCGCGACTGTGGCATGAGTCGATCAACTCTTTCAGATCGTTTGCCGGGCCGTAATACTTGTCGACGGCAAAATACATTGACGGGTTGTAACCCCAGCTGCTGTTGCCCTCGAATTCATTGACAGGCATCAGCTCGATGGCGTTCACCCCCAGTCTTGTAAAATAATCAAGAGTGTCAATGATGGTCCTGAAGTCATGTTTTTCAACGAAATCGCGTACCAGAATCTCATATATTATCAGCGTGTCCTTTTTCGGAGGGGCGAAGCTGCTGTTCTTCCATACATAGGCCGTCGGTCTTGTCTGAAAGACCGAGGCAAGTCCGTCTGCCAATCCTTCCGGGTATGCTTTCAGATCCGGATAGGTCGCATCATCAATGTATTTGTCGTTCCACGGATCAAGGATCTTTGTCGTATATGGATCCGGCACGCGGATTGTCTCATCGATCATGTACTGAAAAGCATACTCTTCTGCGGGATCAAGTCCCGATACCTCCAGCCAGTACCATAAACCGTCAGGGCTTTTCTTCATGTATCCCTCCGGACTGTAGACCCAGTCATTGAAGTCGCCCAGCACAAACACATTGTTCTTGTAAGGGGCATAAAGCAGAAATGCCGCGGTGTTGTCACCGGTTATATTTACTCCCGGCTTAAGCCCTGCAGGCACCGCTTCAACGACAGCAGCTGTGCGGATATAGTAGAAGGCCGAGTCTGCCTTCATCACATTGTTATGCCAGGCCCGGACAACAAGTTTGAACAGACCGGAGCCCGTTGCAGTGATGCTGTGACTGAGCGTTGTCTCCGTGACCTTCTTCAGCACAGAGCCATTCTGATAGAGGATGATCGAATCGCTGACCGAGGCCGAAGCCAGCACGGGTATCAGCTCGCCCGGGTCAGCCAGCGAGGTGTAGCTGTCAGGTTGTGAAAGCAGGAGCTCGAAGGCAGCCTCCTCGCTTACGTTGTAGAAAATGTCTGCACCTCCGACATTGCGCCCGGTACGGGAGGCATTCCCATTACGGAAAACCATGGCCAGCTTGAGAATCTGCTCCCCGGCAGGAACCCCGTAGAACTCGCGTATTGTCGGGGAGAGAGCCAGGGTATAAACATTGGCGGATACCTTTGTAAGCTTCACCTTGTCGGGAGGAGGAACAGTGGTGCTCCAGGTACCTGAAACGACATACTTCCAGTCTGAAGGACCTGTGCTCAGGTTTGTTATCACCCCCGTATGGGCATAGACATCATCACCGGTATAATCCTTCAGCCCCATATCGCCCTTGTCGGCATTGAAGGTTATTACAACCGGCCCTGATGAGACCGGAAATACCGGATCGGTAACAATGACCTGTGCATTTGAAGTCAAACCCCATGCTGTCAGGGCAAGTATAAGTATTGCTGTCTTTGCTCTCATCATTTCGCGTTAGCGTATTGATTATCCGTTAAATATAATCAAAAACCTCTCCCTGTCAAAGAAGAGGTTTTTGATTTCAAAGAACGCTACGGTCACAGCCGTAACATTAGGGGCTATTCCGCTCAGTTCATGGACAGTGTTGCAACCATTGTCCAGGGGTTCAGCGTAATTGTATAACTACCTGCTGTGGTAATGGCGATGTTGCCACCACCTGCGGTAAGCCCGGTGAGGCTTCCGCCGAGGTTGTAATCCCAGGCGTCATTGGCCCTGAACTTGAATTCTTGCGCCGAAAGGGTAAGAGTAACAGTGAAGACCCCGTTAACAGCATCCCATGTCATATTGGTGTCATTATCCCAGCCTCCGGGTGTTGCACTACCTATGACTCCCCACCTGTCTGCACGGTAAGTGTACTCCAGCGGATGACTCAGATCGAGGGTGATGGCATAGTCGTCCTCAACTGTTGTTGCAATGTTGTCGCCTCCGGCAACTAATGCATTGCTGCCTGCCGGTGCTCCGTAGTTATAACCCCAGTCATCGTTGGCCCTGAACTTCCAGCCTCCGGCCGTCATGTGAATGCCGCCTTTCCATACCTGTACGGCAGGATCATAGGTCAATGGCAGCTGGGAGCTCCATCCGGTGAGATCACCGATGATGCCCCAGACAGTTGCAACTGCAGTATATGTCATAGGATCAGCACCGGCGTTAACATTGATCTTGTAGTATCCTGCGGGCAGGTTAATATTATCACCGGCCGGATCAAGCGTTCCAGGCGCTGCACCGGCTCCGTAGTTCGGACCGTCCCAGTTGGGTTTGGATGCAAATTTCCAGTTATTGGAAGCATTCGCCATATAGACGTAACCCTCCACATTGTTGGGATTGGCCTCATTGCTTTTCACCATTGGTGACTTGTCAGGCGACCAGTCGGCCAGGTCTGAACCCGGGTAACTGGCTGCAACATAATCTCCGGGCACATACCATTCGCGAACACTTACCAGCGTTGTGAATGATATTTCCGGACCGTAGGCTGTTCCTGCACTGTTGGTAGCGTAGGCACGTACATAGTAGGTCGTCAGACCGCTCAGTCCGGTGAGAGAGCTTTCAAATACGCCGATAGCATCACCGTCAGTGGTCTTGCTTCCTGCAATGGTAGGATTGGCTGTAGTTCCATAGACTACACCGCGTGCCGTTACAACCGATCCGCCGTCAGCAGTTCGCCGCTGCCACCGTGAGCATCATTATTCTGAATATTGATTTCATTTTCATTTATCTCTTTTTAAGTATCCCGGAACTAGTTGTTCTTGACTATGGTAGCTGAACCGGCTTCATTCGGGCCGTTTGGCTGTGTTATGGTCAGGGTAATAGTGTAATTGCCAGCCGTGACCTTAATGTTGTCACCGTTATGGAAAAGATCAGTCAGATCTGTACCTCCCGGGCGGTATCCTATGTTCCATGCCCATGCGTTATTCAGCCTGAATTTGAACTCACCGTCAACAAGATCAAGAGTAATAGACCATGTGCCCGTTGCGGGGTTGTAATCCATAGGCTGGTCAGGAGAATCCCATCCGTTAGGCGTAGCCGAACCCACAAGGCCTATCCTGTATTCCGACATTTCATAGGTCAGGGCATTGACGTCAACCGTCAGCCTTTCCCATCCGGTTCTTTCAGGGACAATTGCCGGACCACTGACTGAAAGTGCACCTGCTGCGCCACCATAATTCGTTCCGGCGTCAGGGTCATTCAGGGTGAATGGATTTGCTGTGTTAAGCTTAACAAGGCCGGTGTATTTGCCGTCACCAAGAGCAGATTCTATCTTCTGATCCATGCCGGAACCGACCAGGTCAAGACGAGGCAGACCGTAAAGAGTCACATTCGCATTCTTCACTGCAGACTTGTACGAGAACGGACTGGTGCCCGTTCCCGGAGCGCCGGTACCTGCATCAACAACAAGCACTGCCCTCAGGCGGAAATCGATCGATGTTGATGCGTCAGCAGGGAACTTCTTGAGAAGTATCCCGTTAAGATCACTGACCGTCATCTTCATCGATTTGGACTGAGTGCCGGACCATACGGTCACAGGATCAGCAAAGTCAGTACCGGCAGCGCCAGCCTCGAGATAATAGGTTGCTGAAGCTGTAAATCCCGGGTCAACAGGAGTGCCAACGAATTCGAGCACATCGTTGCCGCTTGTCCTCTGCAGGGTCAGATCGGGTATAGTTGTGAGTGTCGGAGCTACCGGATTGGACACCATGGTGATCATCTCACCGTCTTTCTCACAACCTGCGAGCAAGACTGCCAATCCAATAAATGTCAGATATATCAATAAATTCTTCTTCATTTCTCTTCTGTTTATAGATTAATAACCGGGGTTATTCTGCCCGTTATAATTCGGGTTTGCAGACAGTTCATCGCCCGGGATAGGGAATAGATCGAGGTGGTCTGAAGTGCTTGCGCCGGCATAGGCTCCGCCCTTCCACTGCCACAGGTATTCACCGCCGGTGAACTTTCCGAAGCGTACGAGGTCAGTACGTCTCTGAGCTTCATAGTAGAACTCGCGTCCGCGTTCGTCAATCAGGAAATCAAGATCCAGATCGCCAGCGGTGATATTACCGCTTGTATTACCGTAGGCACGCTCCCTGATCTTATTGATGTCTGCCACTGCAGCTTCGATATTGGTTGCGCCACCCAGTCTGAAGAGCGCCTCAGCCCTCATCATATAGGCATCGGCAAGACGGAAGACCGGAAAGTCAGTGCTGGCAAATGCAGTGTTGTAATTGGCAGCCCTTGAGCCGTCAGCATTGCGTGCAGTGAACTTGTAAACTCCTATGCCGTAATCACCACTGGATGAGGGGGAGGGAATGTTCCTTGACTTCTTCATCTTCAGGTAGACACGATTGTCAGGACTCTGGGAAAATGTCGGATCGTTGGCCGGTATTGGCACGTTGCCGTATACGGCAAGAGTGTCAACCATCTTGGCCAGGAAATTAATCCTGGCGCGGTTGCCGTTCCAGTTGGTGTTTGATGTTAGTCCGTGGAAATCCTCGGCTCTGATATAAACTGCATCACTTGATGATTCAATGATGAAGGTTGTGCCAACATATCCCTGGGTATGAACCCCATCCTGTTCCCAGGCAAAGATCATCTCGGGATTGTGGCGTCCGTCATTGTCAGCGCTGAAGTTCTGCCTGTAATCGGTGGCCAGAGAGTAGCCTGCATCGAACACTTTGCCTGTGTAGGTCACTACGTCATCCCATCTGGCAGTACCGGTGTAAACCTCTGCATTGAGATAAAGCCTTGCAAGAAGCATCCATGCTGCAGCCTTGTCAGCCTGCGGATAGGAAAACTTCGGGGCTCCCAGCTTTGTCTCAATATCCTTGAGCTCAGACTCAACGTAATTGAAAATCTGAGTCCTGGTACCGATCTCGGGGAAGAACTTGCCTACTCCGTCAGCCTCGGTTGTAAAGGGGAACTGTCCAAAGAGGTCTATTGCCCATGAATAGGCCAGTGCCCTGAGGAACCGAGCCTCGGCAACATACCTGACTACGTCTGGTGAAGTATTACCCTCAGCGTTCTTGATGAAGTCGTTGGCATAGGTGATACTGAGCGCCAGACGCTGGTAGAGAGCGGTAAGGAACGGGTTGCTGGGACTCCATGTCTGGGTGTTGAGGTCAGCGATACCGACATCACCCCATGCACATATAGCCTCATCCGTTGTAATCTCCTGGAGATTCCAGAGTGCCCGCACGGTAGTGAAGAAGTTGCCGTCAGAAGCCGAGATGTCATCGCCTCCGTTGGAACCCTGACCAGCGATAATGAAACTGGCATAGATCTTACCAAGGGCCTGTTGCATGTATATAGGATCATCACCCAGGTTGCCGGCAAGGATCTTTGTCGGGTCCTGCGGGGTGACATCCAGATCTTTCACGCATGATGAGATCACCAGTGCTGAAAGTATAATTCCGAATATTGCAATTTTCTTATTCATATCTGCTTATCGATTTGTATCATTAGTAGGTAAGCCCTATGCCAAGCATGAAGGTACGGGGTCTGGGGTAGAAGTTGTTGTCTATGCCGCCGTTGACCTCCGGATCAAGTCCGCTGTACTTCGTAACTATCAGTGCATTCTGCACGGTGAAGCTTACGCGTGCACCAACAGCGCCGAAGAGATTGTCAAACCTGTAGCCGGCACTTACGTTATCAAGCTTCAGGAAAGATGCATTCTCAACGAAATAGTCGCTGGTGAACTGACGCTTTACAAAATCGGTCTCGTCCAGCGCCCTGGTGAAATTCTTCCAGTAGCCTATCTGCTGCATCTGGTCATATGATGCTCCGGCAGCAACCTGGTTGTAAACATAGTTGCCTATGCTTGCCCGTGCTGATGCCGAAAGGTCAAAGTTTTTGTACTCGAACCTTGCAGACAGACCGAGCAGGTAGTCCGGAACCGGGTTATGATAGATGTATTTGTCTGCATTGTCTCCGTTGACAACGCCACCTTCACCTGATTCGTCAACATAAAGTCCTTCAATGGGCTTGCCATCAGCATCATACACCTGCCTGTTTACAAAGAATGAATAAGCCGGATAGCCAACCCTGGTCACCTGTTTCTGGCCGGTGAAGGCATCACCATAAAGAATACCGATATAATCAGGATCATCGGTAAGCAAAAGCTTGATGATCTCATTCTTATTATAGGTGGCGTTGAACCCGACTGTAAGAGTCATGTCATTCTTTGATACCGGAATGACATTCAGCGATAATTCGAGACCGTCGTTCTTAAGACTGCCAACATTGGTTAACAGGGTGTTGGAGAAGTTGCTTCCGCTTGATACGGTAACCGAGTTCAGCAGGTCCTTGGTGACCCTGTTGTAGAGATCTACTGAGCCGGTGATCCTGTCATTGAGGAACCCGAAGTCAAGACCAATGTTCATGGTAGTGGTCTCCTCCCATTTGATGTCAGGGTCATAGGCATCCGGACGAAGAGTCGGAAGAAACACACCCCCGATCGGATAGTAGGAGCCTTCCGAAGCTTCGCGATACAGAGCCTGTGCCGGGTAGTCATTACCGATATCCTGCTGTCCCGTGA
>JBHEOU010000009.1:7733-18968 GCA_046260645.1 Bacteroidales bacterium
GGTTATCCTTCGCGAACCTTGACGAGCCGTCTTCACGGAGAGTGACGGTAACAAGATACCTGTCCATCAGGCTGTAGTTGACACGGCCGAAGAATGAGACAAGGTAGTTCTCGGTGATGAACGAAGAGCTGTCAGACTTCTGGTAGAGCGGATGCTCGGCATCAACCCTGCCCCTGGTGTAGCTCTCGCCTTCCCTCTCGAAGTGCTGCCATGAGTAGCCTGCAGTAACGTCAATAACGCTCTGAATACTGCTGATATCCTTGTTGTAGTTCAGGTAGAAGTCGAGCAGGTTGTTATAGTTGGTGCCGCTGTAATCGGAAAGTCTTCCGTATAGCGGGGCTGTGAGAACCGAGGGAGATGTCTTGGGACGGTTGTTGTGCCCGACACTCTCGGAATAATCGGTTGCCAGGTTGAGGTTTGCCCTCAGCTCAGGAAGGAAAGGAATGGCATAATCAAGCTGAATGTTACCTATGACCCTGTTCACCACCGACCTGTTGTCAGCCTCCAGAGCCTGTTCCACAGGGTTGGCTGTCCCGAGGTTCGCACCATAGTTTGCCCACTGGAAGTACCCTGCTGAAGCAGTGTTACCGTCTTTGACCATCTGGGTGGGGTCCATGTTCACTGCCGAACCAATAGCTCCTGTACTACCGTAGTTGTGATGAGTATTCATCCCTTTCAGGTTCACGTTTACCTTGAGAGCATCATTGAAGAATGTCGGGTTAAGATTCAATGAACCCGTTATGCGCTGCATGTCGGTGTTCTTCAGGATACCGTCCTGGTCGGTGTACCCTATTGAGAGACGGTAGGGAAGGGTCTTGACCGATCCTGACAGGCTGAGGTTATGGTCATGTGACATGGCGGTGCGGAAGATCTCCTTCTGCCAGTTGGTGTTCTGTGAGCCCAGCAGAGCCAGATTATCGACCCCGAACAGGCTTACCCTGGAGAGAGCAAGATCTCTGATCTCATCCCCTGAGAAGACATCAACAAAAGCAATGGCATTGGCAACAGATACATTACCGTCATAGGAGACGGTCATCGGGCTGCCTGCCTCTCCCTTCTTGGTTGTAATGATAATGACGCCGTTTGATGCCCTTGATCCGTAAATGGCTGTTGCGGAGGCATCCTTGAGAACGGTGAAAGTCTCGATATCGTTGGGGTTTACAAACGACAGAATGTTCGAGCTCCCTGAAATGTTGTTGTTGTCGATGGGAACACCGTCAATGATGATCAGGGGATCATTAGATGCGTTCAGGGAGGAACCGCCGCGGACGCGTATGGTTGAACCGCTGCCTGGTGCTCCACCGGCAGTGGTTATGACAACACCGGCGCTCTTGCCCACAAGCAGATCCTGCGCTGAGGTTATGGCTCCCTTGTTGAAGTCCTTGGAGCTTACAGCCGCCACGGACCCCGTTGCATCACTCTTCTTTACGGTACCGTAACCGATGACAACCACCTCGTCGAGGGCCTGTACATCTATACGCATTGCCACATTGATCACCGTCTCATTACCAACGGTCACCTCCTGCTGCAGATAGCCGATAGAAGTGAAAACGAGAACATCCCCGGGCTGTGCCATCAGGGAGTATTCTCCGTCAATGCCGGTAATAGCTCCTGTCAGCGTGCCCTTTACAACAACATTCACTCCGGGAAGTGTCTGTCTGTCGGCAGCATCGGAAACTGTACCTGACACTCTTACCTGTTGCCCTAAGACAACAAGACTCATCATTATGCCGAAGGTCAGCATGAAGAGCCGTTTTCCAGTTAGTTTCTCCATAAATAGATTAGTTTAATAGCAGTTTACAGAATGGTTATTATTGTTAAATTTATTCGTCCGTATTAGGGATGATAAAATTCGTTCTTTTTTCAGAGTTAACCAACTCTTTTTCAGCTTTTTTACGCAATCGTTACCGCAAACGTTTGAATTGAGTATTTGCTAATCGCCAGGCCGTCTGAAAAAATGAATATATTATTATCTTTACCGATATGAGCCTTCACCCATGGGCAGAGAGAATATTACAATTAAGGATATCGCGCGCGAACTTGGCATTTCACCCTCTACCGTCTCGAGAGCGCTCAAGGACCACCCTGACATCAGCCAGGCCACCCGTGATGCCGTCAATGAGCTGGCCGGGAGATGGAACTACAGGCCTAATCCGATAGCCCTCAGCCTTAAAAGCGGATCGTCAAAAACCATCGGAGTAATCATCCCTGAGGTAGTACACTATTTCTTCTCTACCGTCATAAGTGGAATAGAGGATGTGGTATACCAGCGTGACTACAACATGATCCTCTGCCAGAGCAACGAGAAGTGGGAACATGAGATAAAGAATATCAGGACACTGCTCTCAAGCCGTGTTGACGGCATACTGGCATCGATTGCCAAGACCACTTCCGACTTCAGTCATTACCGGAGCATACTCGACAAGGACATTCCCCTTGTCTTCTTCGACCGGGCCACCGAGGAGCTTAAGGCAGACAGTGTTGTCATTGACGATGAGGCAGGCGCATACAAGGCCGTGAACCACCTTCTCAGGATGGGCAGGAAACGCATCGTTCACCTCTCCGGTCCGCCTCAGCTGGCCATAGCGCGCAACAGGCTCAACGGTTATCTGAAGGCCATGAAGGAGTACCGCCTGACACCCACGGAAGATGACATAGTCAAATGTGATGATATCGAGACCGCAGAGAAACTGGTGCCCCGGCTGCTGATGCGTCAGCCCCGTCCCGACGCAATCTTCGCCGTCAATGACCTGACTGCGGCACAGGCCCTTATGATCATCAAGAGGAACGGGTTGAAGGTACCCGATGACATTGCCGTGGTAGGCTTTACCAACAGCCAGATAGCCACCCTCACTGACCCTGGACTGACATCGGTGGACCAGAAGGGCTATGAGATGGGTCAAGTGGCTGCGAAGCTTCTTCTTGACCGCATAGAAAACCCAAGAACACCCCTGCAAAACAGGATTATCACCTCCGAACTGGTCATAAGGGGATCCTCATCTTCAAAATAGCTTTTTAAAATCTAAAGGAATTCAGACAGCCGGCCCCTGACCCCTAAAGGAATTCAGACAGCCGGCCCCTGACCCCGGCCCGTATACCCTTTGGCGTGAAGGTAAGAGCACAGCACTCTGTCTGCGGATCATGCTGGAATATAAGGATATGCTCATTGGCCAGCCCCTCTTCAAGTATCTCCTGCTTCTCGGCAATGGTTACCAGAGGAAGCAGATCATACGCCATGTTCCAGAGAAGGTGTATATGTGCTGTCGTCGGCATCAGGTCGCCGGCATAAATGAAGCTGCGGCCATTGTACCCTACTACCGGGATGATCAGTCCCGGAGTATGGCCGTAACAGAGCCTCAGTGCCACCCCCGGACAGAGCTCGCCGGCCTCTTCAATGAGGTTCAGCCTGCCGCTCTCGCCAAAAGGTTTAATATTTTCCGGAAGGAAAGCATCTTCCTCACGGAGGTTCGAATCATTGGCCCACTCCCACTGCTCACGGCTGATATGATATGTTGCACTGGGAAAGACAGCAGAGATGCCCCCGCCGGGAGCATTCGCAAAACAGCCTCCGCAATGATCGGCATGAAGGTGGGTGATGATGACATCAGTGATATCCTCCGGCTTGTATCCGTATTCCGCCAGTCCGCCAATAAGGCCGGAACCGCCATGCAGGTAAGCATGCCGAAAGAATTTTTCATCCTGCTTGTCGCCCCAGCCCGTATCAACAAGGATGATCCTTCCTTCAGTCTCAATCACCAGTGAACGCAGTGAGAGCACGATGGTGTTCTTTTCATCATACTGCAACTGCCTGCTCCATAGGGCTTTCGGGATGACACCGAACATCGCGCCGCCGTCAACCCTGAAATTCGTAATGTTGAAAAGAGATAATTTCATTTTTAAAGCCAGTTACCGGACGCAAGATAGGCAATTTTGGTATTTTTGCGGAAAAGCCACGGAAGTGACAGGTATAGTGAATCCCGATTTCAATACAGTATTGTTTGCATTCCTGCTGACACTTTTTGCCGGCCTTGCAACAGGCGTCGGAAGCACCATTGCCTTCTTTGCCAAAAGAACTAATACGAAGTTCCTTACGGTAAGCCTCGGCTTCTCCGCCGGAGTCATGATCTATGTGGCTTTCGTTGAGATATTCGTCAAAGGGCGCGAGGTGCTGACAGAGGCCATGGGAATGCGCCAGGGATGGTGGGTGGCCGTGCTGGCCTTCTTCGGAGGCATCGCACTGATAGCAATTATTGACAGGCTCATACCTTCGCATGAGAACCCACATGAAGCCAGGAAGATTGAGGGAGGCGAAGAGGAGGAAAAAAGCGGCAGGCTCCTGCGGATGGGTAGCATGACAGCACTTGCAATAGGTATCCATAATTTCCCTGAAGGTCTGGCAACATTCACGGCGGCACTCTCCGATCCGAAGATTGGTATCGCCATAGCTGTGGCAGTGGCAATACACAATATCCCGGAGGGGATAGCCGTATCCGTACCCATCTACTATGCAACGGGCAGCAAGCGGAAAGCCTTCAGGCTCTCTTTCCTCAGCGGCCTCGCCGAACCGGTGGGTGCGCTGGTCGGATATCTCCTCCTGCTGCCCCTGATGACCGATACACTCATGGGAATCCTGTTTGTATTCGTTGCAGGAATAATGGTCTTCATCTCCCTCGATGAGCTGCTTCCTGCAGCCGAGAAGTACGGCGAACACCATCTTTCAATATACGGACTCGTCTCTGGCATGGCCATAATGGCCCTCAGTCTGTTGCTCTTTAAGTAAACAAAAATCTCTCTGTTCTGTTAGATATTTGTAAATTTGCATGCACATATCAATTACTTAAAAACAGATTATGATGAAAAGAACACTGACAATCATCTTGTTACTGGTCGCTCTTACTATAGGCGCCCAGGCTCAGAGCTACAGATCAGCCATAGGACTCAGGGGCGGTGATCCTTCCGGCGTCACCTTCAAGACATTCATTAACAGTATCAATGCGCTGGAACTGATCGTCGGTACAGGCTATTGGGGACATAACTTCGCCGTCA
The DNA here is from genome assembly GCA_046260645.1 of Bacteroidales bacterium. GTDB lineage: Bacteria > Bacteroidota > Bacteroidia > Bacteroidales > VadinHA17 > SR-FBR-E99. The sequence goes on from JBHEOU010000009.1 coordinate 12,780, forward strand.
CCGGTTTCTACCAGTGGCAGCAACCCACAGACTGGACCCCAAACCTCGACTGGTTCATCGGCCCGGGTGCTCATATCGGTTTCTGGAACGATTACTGGAAGGATTATTATACCACAGGCCTCCTGCTTGGTGTCGACGGCATCGTAGGACTGGAATACACTCTTGATGACATACCCCTTAACTTTTCCCTCGGTTTCGGACCCAGCTTCCAGCTCACAAGCGGACCGGGCTGGTATCACTGGAACGGAGGCTTCGCGGCAAGATACGTCTTCTAGAGCACACAGAACGCCCTTACATTAGCGGATCCGGGGAGAGAACCATTTTTTTGCAAAATATTTTGCAGATAAAAAAAAAGATGCCATCTTTGCATCCGCATTTAAAAAGTTCTTTGATGGTCCATTCGTCTAGTGGTTAGGACGTCAGGTTTTCATCCTGGTAACAGGGGTTCGATTCCCCTATGGACTACAAATAATACTATAAACTGAAATTATGGCTAATCACAAGTCGGCACTGAAAGCAACAAGACAGGCTGAGGCAAGGAAAGAGGACAACAAGTACTATGCACGTACCATGCGCAATGCTCTCAAGAAGATGCGCAAGACCAGCGACAAGGCTGAGGCTGACAAGATGCTGCCTGAACTAAATGCCGTACTTGACAAGCTGGCAAAAAAGAATGTGATCCATAAGAACAAGGCTGCAAACCTTAAGTCTTCCATCAAAAAGCATGCACAGAGCCTGAAGTAATTTTTGGCTTATAAATAATTCGCAGCCGTCGCTTTCATGTGACGGCTGTTTTTTTTATATTGCAGTGGGATAATACATTTTGCTGCATGTCAATGAAAACCACCGACTGGGCTGTCGAGGACAGGCCCCGTGAGCGGCTCTGGAGCAAGGGCCCGTCAAGTCTCAGCGACGCTGAACTGCTCGCTATTCTCATTGGATCAGGTACCAGAGACCATTCGGCACTCGACCTGGCACGCGAACTGCTGGCGATGGCCGGCAACTCGCTCAGCGACCTGGGGAAACTCAGCGCCGGGGAGATACGGAAAATAAAGGGTTTTGGAGAGGCAAAGGCTGTCACCATAGCTGCCGCCCTGGAGCTGGGGCGGCGACGAAAGCTGGCCGAAGCGCCTGATAACCCTCAGATACGCTCCTCGGCCGACGTCTTCAACATCTTCAGCCCTCTCATGGAAGACCTCCCCCATGAGGAGTTCTGGATACTCTTCCTCAACAGGGCCAACCGCGTTACCGGCCGTATGAAGATCAGCCAGGGCGGCGTCTCAGGCACCGTCACAGACGTGCGTATTGTGATGAAAAAGGCAATAGAATCGCTGGCATCAGGACTGGTCATCTGCCATAACCACCCTTCAGGCAACAACAGCCCGAGCGACTCCGACATACGCATCACCCAGAAGATAAAGGAGGCGGGAGCATTGATGGATATTCAACTGCTTGACCATCTGATCATAGCAGGAAAGGAATATTACAGCTTCGCCGACAACGGGGCCCTCTAAAACTGACTTGCGGCCGGCCTGACGTCAGACCTGTCTTCGCACATCTGAAGCATCTCCTTAACGGTCAGTCCGGTAACAGGATGAACTGCGTCCGGGGCAACCTCGTGCAACGGCTCCAGCACGAACCGCCTGTCAGCTATCTTCGGATGAGGCACCTCAAGGCCGGGGACGGTGATGACGCGATCACCCCAGAGGAGTATGTCCAGATCGATGACGCGAGACTCATACCTCCCTCCTCCGCTGCGCCGTCGTCCCATACGACCCTCAATAGACCTGAAGAGCTGCATCAGCTGCCACGGCTGCTTCTCAGTCTCCAGCACCACAACCATGTTCAGGAACTGATCGTCGGCATCAAACCCCAGGGCTCACTCTCCCACACTGATGATATGGCAATGAGCTCCCCTGCCTCCTCCCTGATCAGCTCCAGTGCGCGCGTCAGGGCGGCAAACCTGTCTCCGAGGTTGCTCCCGAGTCCGGCGATGACCCTCGAACGGTCTGATAATTTCATCTCAGGCTGTTTAGCCATGTAAAGATGCCTGTTTTTTTTATAATTTGGCCACCTGAAATAACAGCACAGAAATGAAAACCTTCCTTAAGATGCTTCTCGCGGTAATAGCGGGAATGATTATAACCGGCATACTCTTTTTTGTCATCATGCTCTCTGTGGTCTCCGGAATCGCGGCGGCTGGCAAAAAAGAGGTAGCCATCCCTGAAAAGAGCGTACTTGTTTTGAAAACGGGTACGATGATCACTGACCGCACCCAGAGCAACCCCTTTACCATGTTCGACCCCTTCACGATGGCATTCAACAATACACCGGGGCTCAATGACCTGCTGAAGAACCTTCGGAAGGCAGCCGACGATGAAAATGTGAGCGGCATACTCATCGAAACCGGAATCATGCCCTCAGGATGGGCGACAGCAGACGAGCTGCGCACCGCCCTTGAAGAATTCAAAAAAAGCGGCAAGTTCATATACTCCTACGCTGACTATATAATGATGCAGGAGAGCTACTTCATCTCCACGGCTGCCGATGCCATCTGGATCAACCCTACTGCCATGATCGACTTCAAGGGGCTGGCAGCGGAAGTGACCTTCTATAAGGATGCCCTGGAGAAGCTGGGTGTCGAGGTACAGGTCATCCGTCACGGCAAGTTCAAGGGAGCGGTGGAGCCTTACATGCTCGACAAACTGAGCGATGAGAACCGCCTCCAGATCTCCGCATACATGGGATCAATATGGAAACATGTGGCCGGCGTCATTTCGGAAGCAAGGGGTGTCCCGGTTGAAAGAGTGATGAGCCTGGCTGATTCACTGGCAGGATACGCTCCGGAGATGATGACCGCGGCAGGCCTGATCGACGGCCAGCTCTACCGTGACCAGCTCGAAGACACCATACGCAAGGCGGCAGACATGGAAGAGGGGAAGAAAATCAACTATGTCTCCATGTCGAAGTACTCAAAGGTGCCTGTGAAGGAAGGCCATAAAACTTCAAGGTCAAAGATAGCCGTACTCTTCGCCGAAGGCAGCATTGTCAATGGCGAAGGTGACGACACCAATATAGGAGGTAGCAGGTATGTTACCGAGATGCGTAAGCTGCGGCTTGACACAACGGTCAAAGCAGTTGTCTTCAGGGTCAATTCACGCGGAGGAAGCAACATCGCTTCCGACATGATATGGCGCGAGGTTGAACTAACCTCCAAGGTTAAGCCTGTTGTAGTCTCTATGGGCAACTACGCTGCCAGTGGTGGATACTACATCTCGGCTCCGGCCGAAAAAATAATGGCCGCGCCCGTCACCTTGACAGGGTCAATCGGTGTCTATGGACGGATCCCCAACGCAGCCATCCTCCTCGACAAGAAGCTCGGGATAAGCTCGGACATCGTTCGCACGAATGCTCATTCCGATTTTCCATCAGTAACAAGGCCGCTGAATGCTTTTGAGAGAGAGACCATGCAGACCAGTATCGAACGTACCTACAGCAATTTTACCGGGGTCGTGGCAGCCGGAAGAGGGATGCGGCAGACGGCAGTTGACAGCATAGGCCAGGGACGCGTGTGGAGCGGGTCAGATGCGGCCGGACTGGGACTCGTTGACACCTTCGGCGGCCTCAATGATGCCGTCAGGGAAGCGGCCTCCCTCGCCGGACTGGAAGAGTACCGCGTCATTGAGAAACCTGAAGCAGTCGACTTCTATACAAAACTCCTGAAACAGATGACCGAAGAGATGAGGGCCAAAGCGATACGCAACGAGCTGGGTGAGATCTCACGTTACTATTTCGACCTTAAGGAGATTTTATCATCGGGAGGCATCCTTGCCGCGATGCCGTATTACCTCGAGATCCGTTAAGATGATCATGCCGGGGAAGCACCTCCTGCGGATCTCCTCGCAGTTGTACGAAATGGCAGTGGCTGCAAGGAACAGGCTTTATGATGCGGGTATCTTAAGGAGCCGCACATTCAGTCTCCCCGTGATATGTATCGGTAATATTACGGCCGGCGGTACAGGGAAAACACCTCATGTGATATACCTGGCTGATAAGCTGTCAGCAGTAATGGAGGTGGCTGTGCTCAGCCGCGGGTACCTTCGCCACAGCAAGGGTTTCAGGCCGGTCACAGGCACCGACAGGGTCGGTGATGCCGGTGACGAACCGCTGCAGATGGCACACAGCCTTAAGCAAGCCCGGGTCTTCGTCGACCGCGACAGGGTCAACGGGGTCATTGAGATAATGCGCATTTTCCCCACGGTGGAAGCTGTCATCCTCGACGACGGCTTCCAGCACAGGGCAGTGAGGGCAGGACTGAATATCCTGCTTACAGACTGGAACCGGCTTATGACCCGTGACCGGATGCTGCCGCTGGGAAGGCTGCGCGAAAGCCTTGACGGCATGCAAAGGGCTGATATAATCATCGTTTCAAAATCTCCCCCCGGCATCACCCCCGGCGAGATGGAGTCGGTCAGGAGTGAACTGCGTGAAGCCGGAACGGATAAGAGAATCTGGTTCACCACTCTTGCCTATGAAAAGCCCGTGCCCCTGTTCTTCGGCACTCCCATGCGCGGGATCACGGCCGGAACAACAGTGCTGCTGGTGACGGGCATTGCTGAACCCGGGCCTCTTGCAACATACCTTACAAACATCTCTGCCCGGGTTGTACATCTTATATTTACTGATCATTATCAGTATACTGAAGCCGACATTGAAAAGATAACAGCGGCTTTTGATGCTATAAGCGAACCTGACAAAATCATAATCACAACAACCAAGGATGGCGTCAGGTTAAAAGAAATAACTAATATTGCAGATCACGTCAGGAAGTCGTTGCATTACCTGCCCGTGACCGTGCAATTCATTGAAAATGAAGATGAATTCTTAACAAAAGTCTACGCATATGCTGGAAAAGATCGTCAAGACAGCTGATCTTCTGAGATCGAAGGGGTTTATTGATCCTGACGCAGGGATAGTCCTGGGTACCGGACTGGGAGGTCTCACTACCGAGATAGAAAACCAGGTAGAAATAGCTTACACAGATATCCCCGACTTCCCCCTGTCAACCGTGCAGGGCCATGCCGGGAAGCTGATCTATGGCGATTTCGGAGGGAAAAAGGTGGTTGCTATGAAGGGCCGATTCCATTACTATGAAGGATACGGCTCAGACCAGGTCACCTTCCCCATCAGGGTCATGAAGGAGCTGGGCATCAGGTCACTCTTTCTCTCCAATGCCGCCGGCGGCGTTAACCCGTCGTTCAGGATAGGAGACATCATGATAATCAATGACCACATCTGCCTCGTGGCCAACCCGCTCATCGGGCCCAATGATGACCGCATCGGTCCACGATTCCCGGATATGAGCGTACCCTATGATCCTGAGCTTATCAAAAAGGCTGAAAAAATTGCTGAAGACCTTGGCATACCGGTGACCAAAGGTGTTTATCTCTCCACCACCGGCCCGACATTCGAGACCCCGGCAGAGTACAGGTTCTTCCGGATCATCGGCGCTGACGCCGTGGGCATGTCGACAGTACCCGAAGTAATCACTGCCAGACATATGAATGTTCCCGTCTTTGCTGTCAGTATTATCACCGACCTTGGTGTTGAGGGGAAGATAGAGTACACAACTCATGAGTCTGTCCAGCTGGCTGCCGAACACAGCGAAGTGAAGATGACCATGATCATGAAGAAGCTCATCGCAGCGGTCTGACCTTTTACCTGTACAGCAGCGCTCTGGCCCGTTACCCGTAAAGCAGCGTCCTGGCCCGTTACCCGTAAAGCAGCGTCCTGGCCAATTACCTGTGCAACAGCGGTCTGACCCCCTTACCGGTAAAGCAGCGCACATACCTCCTTCCAACGCCGTGATGACCCTGCGGCGTTGAATGATTCTGCCATGATCATGTAAAGCCCTGCCGGCAATCGCGCTCCGCTGTCAGAGGTGCCGTCCCATATGAACTGCGCCCCGGCACCTGCCACATGCCTCTCCGCCAGCATTCTGACAGGGTAGCCGCGGTCATTGAAAACGGTCACCGTGATGATGTTGCCGTACGCATCGTACCCCATCACGGTCGCCACCCAGCCAACCCCCAGCCGCGACTCCACTTTCACCAGGTTGCCGTTGCCCGCCTCCGCCGTGCCGCCGCCCGCGTAGCTGAAGCGCTTCTCCTCCAGCAGAGCCTCCGCCGG
>JBHEOU010000090.1:0-6907 GCA_046260645.1 Bacteroidales bacterium
GCAGCACCGGAAGAGAGGCTATACTGGTTCCTGGATGAGACAAAAGCTCTTTCAGGCATAGATAACCCGCGGGAGTCATTTAAGATAGCAGACATCCGGACAGATGAGTTGGGCATCACCCGCATCCGAACCGTTCAGCAGTTCCGGGGAGTGGATATCTACGGTGCAGAGGCTACCGTTCATCTTGATGCCACCAGGGAACGATTCACAGGCGCTTTTCACAGGCCGGACATGAATACCAATACCACCCCTTCAGTTAGCGCAGCCGCCGCCGTCCGACGGGTGATAGAGGACGTCAGCATTGAGACCGTTTACAGGCAGCTTTCCCGGAAGGAACAGGATATCCTTGACTATGTGGCCCCATCGTCTTCGCTGGTGCTTTATAACACGGGTGAGGACAACTACAGACTGGCATGGGCCGTGACCGTAAGACCCAATTTCATTGAGGAATGGAAATACTTCATTGATGCCTCCGGCGGTGACGTCATACATAAATACAACAACACCTGCTCCGACGGTCCTGTGACTGCCCAGGCATATGACCTTAACAACGTGCTTCAGACAATCAGCACCTACCTGGAGACAGGCACTTATTACCTGATGAATATTTCTGAAAATATGTATGACGGGGCAACCGGAGAGGGAACTATCGTGACACTTGACGCCAATAATACCTCCACAAGTAATCTCGATTACAGTTATGTCACCTCGTCAAACAACACATGGCCGCTGAAAAACGCAGTCTCGGCACATAACCATGCCACACTGGCATACAGGTATCTATGGAATACTTTCGGCCGGAAATCGGTCAACGGACTGGGAGGCAATATCTTCTCCTTCGTAAATGTAGCCGAGGATGACGGTACCTCTATGGAAAATGCATTCTGGAACGGCAAGGCTGTCTTCTACGGCAACGGCGGCACCAGCTTCTACTCGCTTGCTGGTGCACTGGATGTGGCCGCTCATGAGCTGGGGCACGGCGTGGTATCAAATACCGCAAACCTCGAGTATTATGGACAGTCAGGCGCCATTAACGAATCATACGCTGATATCTTCGGCTCGATGGTCGACAGGGACGACTGGCGCATAGGCGAAGACATAACCAGAACCTCATATTCGCCTTCGGGAGCACTCAGAGACATGGCTGACCCGTACAACGGAGGCACATCTCTCAGTCAGCCATACTGGCAGCCAAAGAGCACATCTGAGATGTACATCGGCACTCAGGATAACGGCGGAGTGCACATAAACAGCAGTATAGGGAGCCATGCCTATTATCTCTATGCCACCGCCGTGACAAAGGAAAAGGCGGAGCAGGTCTTCTACAAGGCGCTGACCGATTACCTGACCATGACCTCAAAATTCATCGATTTCAGGATCGCCGTTGTACAGGCAGCTTCAGACCTTTACGGCGCATCATCAACCGAAGTCACGAAGGCTGGAGAGGCATTTACCGCCGTGGGCATCCAGCAGGAGGAACTGGTTGATAAAATACAGGATTATTCCGTGAACGCCGGACAGGAGTACCTGCTAAACTATAATACCAGTTCGTCTTACCCCGGAACATTATACAGAACATCAGACGCGGATGACCCTTCCCTTTCCTCAACAGAGATGAAAGGCAAGGTCAGTGTGACTGATGACGGATCACTTGCAGTTTTTGTATCCGCCGACAGCAAGCTGAGGGGTTTATCACCCGATAATCCTTCCGACCCGGGTGAATTTATTTTCTCGGATCAGCAGATATGGGATAATGTTGCAATCTCAAAAGACGGAAACAGAATTGCCGCAATAAGCATCTACATTGACACCGCCATTTATCTTTTTGACTTCGAGGGATCGGTAGTCCGTGAAAAAATCTTCAAACTATATAATCCCACGACGAGCCGGGACAACCCCACAGCCGGGGGTGTGTTGTACGCTGATGCGATTGAATTCGACATTACCGGTCAATACCTTGTTTATGACTCCTATAATGAACTCGCCTCCACCACGGGAGAAGACATCGGATACTGGGATATCGGGATTATAAATGTCTGGGACAATAATGACCGGGACTGGGGTGACGGTAAGATCTCCAAACTGTACGGTTCGCTGCCAGAGGATGTCAGCATAGGCAATCCGGTCTTCTCAAAAAACTCACCCTGGATCATCGCATTCGATTATATTGACGCTGCGAAAGATGTATATGCCATCCTGGGTGCTGATCTTAACGCCGGACTGGATAACGTCATAACCATGAACAATACCCTCGGTTATCCCTCCTTCTCAAAGAATGATGACAGGATTGCCTTCACGAAGACAGACGGGCTGACTGAGAGCATATATTCGATCGGATTGGCCGCTGACAAGATTTCTTCCGCCGGAACTGAATCACGGATTATCATAGATGCCAGATGGCCTGTTTTCTTTGCCACCGGTGCCAGGGACCTATTCCTGCCGCCCGTTGCCGACTTCACTGTTGATATCAAGACCGGGAATGCGCCTCTCCAGGTGAAATTCTTTGACCTGTCGGTCAACCAGCCCACCTCCTGGGCATGGACTTTTGAAGGAGGAACACCTGCATCTTCAACGGCACAAAATCCTGTGATCAGCTATAATAATGCCGGTACATTCAGGGTATCCCTGGTTGCAACCAATATCCAGGGCAGCAATACAATCACCAAGAATGGATATATCACAATATCTTCAGCTTCAGCGGTTGAAGATCACGGTCAGGATGCCATCATGGTCTATCCCAATCCTGTCAGGGACAACCTGAATATCATAAGCGAGATGGATTTTTCTGTCCGGCTCTATGACCTGAACGGCCGGTTGATTTACAGCGGAACAAATGAGCGGAGCATTGATATGGTTGCGATGGAACAAGGCGTCTACCTGCTTGAGATAACAAGCCGCGGCAAGGTTATTAAACATAAGATTGTCAGGGAATAATTAACTGGAAGGAAGAATGAATGCTGAGCTAATCACGGCTGTAGCAATAGGGATCGGGCTGGCTGCCAGCGCCGGCTTCAGGGTCTTCGTGCCGATGCTTGTTGCCGCCATCGCGGCAAAAGCCGGCATCATGCCGCTTAATGAGAGCTTTCAGTGGCTGGCATCATGGACCTCCATTGCCATCCTCGGCACCGCAACCGTGGTTGAGATAATGGCCTACTACATACCTGTGGTTGACAACCTGCTCGACACGGTTGCCACACCGCTGGCAGTTGTTGCCGGAACGCTGCTCCTTACCTCCGTGCTTCCCATTGACAGTGAGCTGATGAAATGGATCACCGGCGCTGCCGTCGGCGGTGGCAGCGCTGCCGTGGTACAGGCCGGCAGCGCCCTGACGAGGCTCACCTCAACGAAGCTGACGGCAGGACTGGGCAACCCCGTGGTAGCCACCGTGGAGAACGTTGCTGCCACAGGCACATCCATACTGTCTCTTGTCATCCCCTTCTTTATAATAGCCCTCTTCCTTCTGCTGGTAATATTCCTCCTTACCCGTATCCGCAGAAAACTCCGCCGTGATCAAATTCAGAAACAACAATGAAACTGCTTTTATGAAGACTGACGGGCCGGTGGCGGTATTCTGGTTCCGGCGCGACCTGCGGCTGGAAGACAACGCGGGACTCTGGAAAGCCCTTAATTCCGGATACAGGGTGCTGCCCGTTTTTATTTTCGACACAGATATACTCGATAAACTTGAGGAGAGAACCGACCGCCGGGTATCATTCATTCACGGGGCGCTCGAAGCTCTGCAGCAAAAGATAACTGCCGCCGGATCATCATTGCTTGTACTCCATGATACCCCGGAGAACGCCCTCAGAAAAATAGTCTCGGAATACGAAGTCAGGGCCCTGTTTGCAAACCACGACTATGAGCCCTATGCCACTGACCGCGACCGCCGGATAGGCCTCCTTACGAAGGCAGAAGGCATCCCTTTTAGTACCTTCAAAGACCAGGTCATTTTTGAAAAGGATGAGGTTCTCAAGTCTGACAGAACTCCTTATACCGTCTTTACCCCCTACTCGAGAGTATGGAAGAAAAACCTGGCGGAAGAACATACCAGGCCATATCCTTCAGAAGAGCTTACAGGTAATTTCTTGAAGATCAAACCTCTGCCCATGCCATCGCTGGCTGATATCGGCTTCAACCTGACGGAATACGCTTTCCGCACTCCTGAGATTGACACCGGCCTCATCAGAGACTACCATAAGACTCGCAATATCCCCTCGCTTGAGGGAACATCTAGGCTGGGCGTACATCTCCGCTTTGGCACGGTGAGTATCCGTGAACTGGTAAGGACCGCCCTGGCGCTTAATGAGACCTGGCTAAATGAGCTGATCTGGAGAGAGTTCTTCATGAGCATCATCTGGCACTTCCCGCATGTCACCGACAACTCCTTTAAGAAGAAGTATGACAACATCATTTGGAGAAACAGCGAGGAGGAGTTTGACAAATGGTGCAACGGCATGACCGGGTACCCTATAGTGGATGCCGGCATGCGCGAGCTGAACACCACCGGTTTCATGCATAACAGGGCAAGAATGATCACGGCAAGCTTCCTGACAAAGCACCTGCTGATCGACTGGCGGTGGGGAGAGGCATATTTTGGCGGAAAACTGCTCGATTACGAGCTCTCGTCAAACAACGGCAACTGGCAGTGGGCAGCCGGCACGGGCTGTGATGCCGCACCCTACTTCCGGGTCTTCAACCCCGCCGAACAGACCCGGAAATTTGACCCTGACCTGGCCTATATTAAAAAATGGGTGCCGGAGCATGACACACCTGCCTATCCCCTGATGATGGTTGATCATGCCTTTGCAAGGGAGAGAGCCCTGAAAACATACCGGGAGGGATTGCAATAAACACTGCGAGAGTCATTCAGGCAGAAAATCCGACGTATCCTGTGAAAGCAATCAGGGAACGACTTCGCCGGATCCTTCGAAAACATTCAGGGAGGGATTGCATCATGGCCCTGGGAAAACATACAGGGAGGCGTTGCGTCAAACCCCCGGGAAAACATCTTCACCCGTAATTTGTTTATCTTTAGTTCAGGTGCTAAGCTGTAACTGATTTGGCCATACGAAAGAAAATAAGATCCCTGTTCAATCCTCCCATATACCAGGGATGGGGAATCAGAAGGAGATACTTTGAAGGGTGGTACTTCAAGGTGGTCAACGCTTCTGAAACGAAGGCTTTTGCCTTTATCCCGGGAATAGCCATGGAGGGCACGGGTGAGAGCCACGCATTTATACAGCTCCTCGATGGCAAGGAAAAGAGATCGGAATATTTTTCCTTTAATGCCACCTCATTCATTCCTTCAGATAAGAAATTCGAGCTTTCAATTGAAAATAATTACTTCTCCGCAGACGGATTAAGGCTTGACCTCCCCAACGTCACCGGGAGCCTGAATTTTTCCGGTGTTGTTCCCTGGCCAAACCGCTGGTACTCACCCGGTATAATGGGCCCCTATACATTCGTACCGTTCATGGAGTGCAATCATGGGATCGTGAGCATGGACCATGGCCTGTCCGGCTCGCTGACCGTCAACGGAGAAGTGATCGACTTCACCGGCGGGAGAGGCTACATTGAAAAAGACTGGGGCCACTCCTTCCCATCAGCCTATATATGGATGCAGTCTAACCATTTCAGCTCGCCCGGAACCTCTTTTAAAGCCTCCGTAGCACGAATCCCATGGGTTACCGGTAACTTTACCGGCTTTATTGCGGGTCTGTGGCTTGGCGACAGGCTATACCGGTTCACGGAGTACAACAGAACCCGTTTAAGCCGGCTCTCTGTGGCCGGCTCCACGGTTGAGCTTGAATTCACCAACCGGTCAGGCATCATCAACATCTCTGCCCCCTTTGACAGTGCCACTTCACTGGCATCTCCGGTGAAAGGCCTGATGGGTGGCCGTATAGAAGAGAGCATGACATCTATAATCAGCCTGACACTCTCAGAGAGAAACACCGGACGGGTACTATACAGCGGAGAGGGGAGAAATGCATGCATCGAGATATCCGGCGATATGCAAACCCTCTTACCCCACTGACTATCTGCCCCCTTTTCCTGTTAATAGTTGTTAAATAATTATACGCCTTGACCTTTTAAATATCTTTGCGGTTATCTTAATTCAGACACAAACTACATGAGGTCACACAATATCATCCGATTGCTGATAACAGTTTTTACGGCTCTGTTTTTAACTGCCGCCGTTGCACAGGAACCGGCATCGGAACCGGTCACAGAACCGGTATCAGAACTGGTATCAGAACTGGTATCTGACAATCTCCGCAAGGATGCGGTAAGATTATTTCTCGACTGCAGCAGATGTGACATGAGCTACACACGGCAGGAAATCCCCTGGGTGAACTACGTCAGGCAGGTTCAGGACGCACAGGTATACGTACTTGTCACCAGGCAGAACTCAGGAAACGGAGGCACCATGTATACTTATATTTTTCACGGCATGGACAAGTTTGCCGGCATGAATGATACCCTGACCTATACCAGCAATCCTCAGAATACCTCTGTCGAGATCCGGGAAAAACGCACAAATCTCCTAAAGGCAGGATTACTCAGATTTGCCAGCCGGACCTCCGCGATAAACGAAATTGATATCTCGCACACCAGCTCCATTGAGCGGGAGGATGTTGTTGACAGATGGAGAAACTGGGTCTTTGAAATCCAGACCAGTCCCCAGTATAACTCGGAAGAACATTATAAAAGGCTGGTGCTTGAAAATTCCCTGAGGATATCAAAGGTCACTCCTGATATCAAACTGGAAATAGAGCTCGATCAGAGATATACTAAACAGAGGTTTATTGAAGAGGATCTGGATACAACCTATATCAGAAGCAATAAAGGGATGGATAACCTATTCGTAAAAAGCCTGGGAGATCACTGGTCTGCAGGCATACAG
>JBHEOU010000091.1:0-6599 GCA_046260645.1 Bacteroidales bacterium
ACATATAACCATATGATTGGAACCCAAAAATCATCCCAGGTAACAGTATCCACATGTTATTCAGAATTCCATGTTTATGCCCTCGAGTGGGAGATGAAAGAGGTTCGGTGTTATATTGATAATAATCACTACTTTACCTTCAAGAATGTAGGAACCGGTTACAAGGTATGGCCCTTCGACAAGAGATTCCATCTTCTGCTTAATGTGGCTGTAGGGGGTAACTGGGGCGGAGTAATGGGTATCGATGATACAATATTCCCCCGTACAATGGTTGTCGACTATGTAAGGGTTTACCAGAAAAAATAAACTGACATGCCGCAGATTCTAACAGCAATATTCGCTCTCCTGCTTGTCAGCTGCAACAGGCCGACTGAGAACGGTCCGGGTACCGGCGAGGGAACCGGTATGATGGCCGAAGCCTGGATCACCTCACCTCAGCAGGGTATCCTGTTTGAAAAGTATGCAGGTGATCTGGAGTTCCGTACTACCGGCAACACCGATCCGACCATTGTAATTGACACCACCGTTAAGTACCAGGAGATAGACGGTTTTGGCAACTGCCTTACCGGAGGCAGCGCCCTGCTCCTCAATGGCATGGCACAGGCAGAGAGAATAGCACTCCTGAGGGAACTATTTGACACTGTGAATAATGGCATCGGCATAAGTTACCTGCGTGTAAGTATCGGCGCCTCAGACCTGAGCGACAGGGTCTTTTCCTACAATGATCTGACGGATGGTGAGACTGACCCGCAGATGGAGAGGTTCAGTATTGAACCGGAGAGAGAGGACCTTATACCTGTCCTTAAAGAGATACTGGAAATCAATCCGTCGATTAAAATCATGGGATCACCCTGGTCAGCACCCCTGTGGATGAAGACAAACAACGCCTCGGTGGGAGGGAGTCTCAAGCGTGAGTGGTTTGACGCCTATGCCAAGTATTTCGTTAAATATATCCAGGCCATGAAGGCCGAGGGCATAACCATTGACGCCATCACCATCCAGAATGAACCGCTGCACGGAGGCAATAATCCGAGCATGGTGATGACGGCCGGGGACCAGGCCCTTTTCATCAGGCAGAATCTTGGCCCGGCTTTCGTCGCAGCGGACATAACAACAAAGATCATCATCTATGATCATAATGCCGACAGGACCGACTATCCTCTTGCCATCCTGAATGATGCGGAGGCACGCAAGTATGTAGACGGGTCCGCCTTTCATCTCTACGGGGGTTCGATTGACGCCCTTACCGCCGTTCATGACGCCTATCCTGCCAAAAACCTCTATTTCACCGAACAATGGGTGGGGGGTCCCGGGAACCTCGCTGAGGATCTGAAATGGCATGTTGAGAACCTTATAATTGGTGCAACGCGCAACTGGTGCAGGAACGTGCTGGAGTGGAACCTTGCCTCTGATCCCTCTTATGACCCTCATACAGACGGAGGATGTGACAGGTGCCTGGGTACGGTGACCATTAGTGGCAATACCGTCAAAAGAAATCCGGCGTACTATATTCTTGCGCATGCAGCCAGATTGGTCAGACCCGGGTCAGTACGTGTTTCGTCAAACCTGCAGGGCAATCTTCCAAACGTGGCATTCATTACACCTGACGGGAAGAAGGTCCTTATAGTGGTCAACACCGCTCCTGCAAAAAAGAACTTCAATGTTAAATTCAGGGGGAATACCCTTCAACTGAGCCTCGAAGCCGGTGCAGTGGGTACCTGGGTTTGGTAGAACATCACTCTTTCACAATCTTTTTCGCATGACTGCCAGCGGCGGTAAAGATCCTGATGATGTAGGTGCCGGGAGCCAGCCTGCTGACATCTACCATACCCCGGCTGCTTTCAACCCGGACATTCATCAGATGACTGCCTCTGATGTCGTAGATGCTGATGCTGCTGATATCTGAGTCTGTGTTTACGTTAAGGATATCCCTGCCAGGATTGGGGTAGACTGTGAAATTTATTTCAGCAGAGGGTGTCTCATCTGACGTAATGATATCATAAGAGGCTAACCAGCTCTCCGGAAGGCTGTTATCGAGAGTCAGTCCTGCAAGCTTCAGGTAAGAGCCATTGCCGTCGGCATCGGGCCAGGGGCTTGTATCAGCATATGCAACATAATCAATCAGGTTCCCGTAGGCATCCGAGAGAATCAACGTCTCACCGCTGTTAGAGAGCTGTCTCGTAAACTCTCCATAGGGAGCGAATCCGTATTTCGACTGGAATATGGTGGCGTTACTTGCTATTATCACACACAGACCGGCACCCAGTGTTGCATTTGCCGGGAACTGATAAACAAAGCCGGTCCCCCGGAAATAGATGCCGCTGAGATTGACCGTGGTGCTTCCGGTGTTTCGGATCTCAAGGAATTCCAGCTCATCCCCGTCGGGGAACTGTGTCGTGGCCTGGGGGTGATACATGATCTTCGTAATCGTCAGCTGTGGCACGACCACGTTGCTGCAGGCGCTGTAGGGACCTATGTTTGAAGTGATCCAATCCGACCGGACTGACATGAACGATTTAATATCTCCAATACGCTGGGAGTGACTCCCGCTCTTGCCCCACCGCTGGTACTCCCTGGTGACAGCCTCGGAAATTTCTGATACAGTACTGTCAATGAGTGCACTCAGGGCAGCCTGGCTCAGAGGCTGACCGGGCTGGATGAGCTCGTTCCAGCGCTTTGAGAGATAACATTTGTATTGCGTGTTATAAAAAAGGTCGCGCCAGAATCTTGAACCGTTGTTGTAATAGTAGTCTTCAAAGTACCAGAGGTATGTCTTGCTTCTGTCGAAATACCACTGAAAGAGGTCATTGCCGAAAGAGAGGTCAATATCCCATACAGGCCCTGCTCTGAGCTTGCCGTTCCTGTCTTTATGGAAATAGGTGCTGTACTGGTAGGCATCAGGGTTTGACGCGAATTCATTGATGATCATGTAATCAATGAAAGAGGGGATATCTATTATTGACGGGTACCCGTTAATGACGGAGATGTCGTTGTTTTTCGCCGCTGCCTCAAGCCTGAAGAACTCACCTTTGATATATGCGGTCTGGATCGGGGTTGCATACTCAGGCTTGGGTAAATCGTGTATATAATCAACTATGGAATTCTGAAATGAGTACATGATCCATGCCGGGGTGTCGCCTCCGGTCAGTTTGTCTGCCTTGGTGATATAACCGCCCGAGAGATAAGGAAGTGTATTGTCTGTCGTCCTGATCTTAATTACATCTATTCTGTTGTCGTCGGCCTTCAGCTTCTCCTGAAGCATATAAAGACCCTTGTAATCATTGTTGATGATAACCTCGCAATAGACGGCACGAGACGCATAGTTGCCCAGCCTGCCATAGAGGTTGTGACAAAGGTAATCACGGATGAGTGCGGTGTCAAAGACCATCCCCCCCAGTATCCAGTCGTTCTCCTCAGGCATGCCCAGCAGGCTGACATTGTTGTTTGTCACATCATCGGCCATGCGAGTGGTGAAGCCGTAATTTTTCTTAGGGGATTCCTGGGAAGAAGAGCCCCGCAGTTCAATTCCGATGCGGCCGTTATAATTAAGATATGCCGCGTTATACTGGTCGGAGACGTAATTCCTCTGTCCGGGACCCCTGTCAATGAGTTTCATGGTAGCCTTGACCTTGGGATCGTCGGGTATGGTTACGCCACCGTCAGTGCTGATAAGAACGATCGGCAGGTTGCTGTCCGTCAGGGTCTGACCCTGAAGGGATACTGATAATATCAGCAGCATGATAATATTAAAACAGAGTCGTATCATCAGGATTCCACGCAATGATCCAAAATTAGCATTAATCCAATAAAAAAAGCAACCTTCCGTATCCATGACGGATGCAATGACATAACATATGTCTGTCAGTAGTTTTAGTAATCTTGTTTAATTCAATTGCTCAAATTCATTAATAATTTATATTTTTACGGCTTAAAGTGTAAAAGGTTGTATTGTTTGGCCGGAATATCATCAGGCAAGTCAGGAGTCCATGATCCGCAAACGGGATCCAATGATCTATTTCTACGGGTTGCAGCCGACACTCTCACCACAACTCCCGGTTAGGGAGTAACAATCACATATAATCCGCAGGTGGAAGTTTTCCACAGTCAGTCTTCACGGAGTGGGGAGTTTAATACTTAATGATGTAATAAATACATTTTGAAATGAGAGTTTTAAAATTCGGAGGCACTTCGGTTGGTAATGCCGAAAGCATAAGAGCGGTTGTTGAGATAATTGCGGCACGGGAGCGGCCGCTGGTTGCTGTTTTTTCTGCTTTTTCAGGGATTACGAACAAGCTGAATAGCTGTCTCACGATGGCCTCGGAGAGGGATAGCGGATACCACAGGCTTCTTGATGAGGCAGAGGACAGGCATGTCAGCACGGCACTGAAGCTGCTGAGACCGGGAAATGCGGCGGAAGTTGCTGCACAGATCAGGGACCTGAAGGCCCGGCTGTCGGATATTCTCAACGGGATTTCAAACATAGGGGAGGTGACAACCCGGTCATCAGACATGGTTCTTGGTTTTGGCGAGCTCATGTCAATAAGGGTGATTTACAAAGCACTATCAGAAAGGCTTGGCGATTTCGCCCTTGTTGATGCAAGGGAAATGATCTTTACCAGGCTGGTCAACGGGGAGGAGAGGGCGGACACGGAGACCACTGTGAAAGCCATACGGGAGAAGCTATCAGACAACCCGGGGGTAATTGTCACTTCAGGGTTTATTTCTACATCAGTAAAGGGATATGCCACCACCCTTGGAAGAGGTGGATCGGACCACACTGCCTCCCTGATAGCTGCTGCGATGGATGCAGAACTGCTTGAGGTCTGGACTGATGTCAGCGGCATATATACAGCTGACCCGGCATATACTGAAGACGCTCATGCCATAGCGGAGCTCTCCTATGCCGAAGCGCTGGAACTTAGTCACTTCGGGGCAAAGGTGATCTATCCTCCTTCAATTCATCCGGTGATGGAAAAGAGGATCCCTGTGTTGGTAAAGAATACTTTTGCGCCTTCTGACAGGGGGACCCTGATCACTGAGAAAGCTTCTCCCAACGGAAGTATCATAAAAGCTATATCCTCGACTGACCGGATATGCCTGGTGTCACTTACTGGCAGTGGAATGGCCGGTGTTGTGGGAATTGCCTCCAGGCTCTTCTCCGCCCTCGCAATAAATCACATCAATGTTATACTGATCACCCAGGCCTCATCGGAGCAGTCGATCTGCATTGCAATTGAAGAATTGCACGGTGAAAGAGCGAGGGAGGTGATAGATGATGAATTTGAGTTTGAGATCAGGTCAGGAAGAGTAAGACCTGCAATCGTTGAAAACGGATATTCGATAATTGCTATGGTGGGAGAGGGGATGAAGCACTCCGTCGGCATCAGCGGCCAGGCATTCTCAGCGCTTGGTAGAAACGGAGTTAATATCCATGCTATAGCCCAGGGTTCATCCGAACTTAATGTCTCTACCGTGGTGAAGATGAGCGATTGCCGGAAGGCGGTCAATTCGATACACCAGGAGTTTTTCAGGTCAGCCTGCAAAGTGATAAACCTCTTTATTGTGGGTGCAGGAAATGTTGGCGCTGCGTTCATTGAGCAGGTACTCACACAATCAGGGTACTTCGAAAGGGAGTACAAGACTGAGTTCAGGATAATCGGACTGGCTAACTCCAGGAAGATGATAATAAGTGCAAAGGGTATCAGGGGACCGGAGTGGAGGAGGCAGATGATGGAGAGCGAACGCTCAACGGACCTTCAGAAATTCACAGAAGAAATGTTTGACCTGAATCTTCCGAATACCATCTTTATTGACAATACCTCAAGCCCTGCAGTCACCGGTCTGTACCAGGCAATTCTTGAAAGGAGCATTTCAATTGTGACTTGCAACAAGATTGCGGCCTCATCAACCTATGACAGTTTTACCAGCCTTAAAAAGCTGGCGATTGCAAAGAGAACCCATTTCAGGTTTGAAAGCAATGTTGGAGCGGGGCTTCCTGTCATTCAGACGATTGACAATATGATAAAGACCGGTGACCGGCTTATCAGGATTGAGGCGGTGCTCTCAGGCAGCCTCAATTTCATTTTCAACAGCTTCTGTGAGGGGATGAAATTCAGTGAAGCGGTGGAGAAAGCCATTAAAGGAGGTTACACAGAGCCAGACCCGCTGATTGACCTCCGCGGAACAGATATCTCCCGAAAGCTGCTGATACTGGTCAGGGAGGCAGGCATTAGGCTTGAGGCTTCAGAAATCGAACTTACGGACTATCTCCCTCATCCTTTGCCTGACAAAGTTGATCCGGGAACCTTCAATACGCTGTTAAGAGATTATGACGACTTTTTTGAGATGAAAAGAGAGGGTCTGGTTGAGCGGAATGAGAAGCTGAGGATCATTGCCAGGTACAGCAACGGCTTGGCGGGTATTTCACTTGACGCGGTTGGCTCAGCACATCCTTTCTACATTCTTGAGGGGAATGACAATATAGTATCGCTGTTTTCGAACCGTTATTCCGAGAGGCCATTGATCATAAAAGGAGCCGGAGCAGGAGCTGATGTCACGGCATCAGGTATATTTGCAGATATACTCTCAATAATAAACAA
>JBHEOU010000091.1:6609-6863 GCA_046260645.1 Bacteroidales bacterium
CAGAAATAAGGGGATGTGATTCCCTGAGTGCCGATCCTGAAAAAAATGTTGTCGGAGCGGTGCTAAATGCGATGATTGCTGCCGCGGGCATGGAAACAGGGTTCAGTATCATTATTGAAAAGGGGATAATGCCGGGAAGCGGAATAGGATCGAGTGCAGCCAGCTCTGCAGCAGCAGCACTGGCCGGCAACCTGCTGCTGGATAACATCTTCTCTTACACCGAACTGGTCCGATTCGCCA
The DNA here is from genome assembly GCA_046260645.1 of Bacteroidales bacterium. Taxonomy (GTDB): domain Bacteria; phylum Bacteroidota; class Bacteroidia; order Bacteroidales; family VadinHA17; genus SR-FBR-E99. The sequence goes on from JBHEOU010000091.1 coordinate 6,850, forward strand.
TGGAGGGGGAGAGG
>JBHEOU010000092.1:0-6823 GCA_046260645.1 Bacteroidales bacterium
CCCGGAGATAAAGTTCACCCTCATCCACAACGACCAGGAGATATACCGTCTCCCGTCAGGCAACCACCGTCAGCGCATCGTGGCCCTCTTCGGCAAGCACTACAACCAGAACCTGGTCACCGTGGAGACGAACACCACGATAGTATCTATCAACGGCTTCGCCGGCAAGCCCGAGAATGCACGCCGCTCGGCCGGCGAGCAGTTCTTCTTCATCAATAACAGGTTCATAAGACACCCCTACCTGCACCGCGCGGTGCTCGAGGCCTACCAGGGGATACTGCCCCCTGACACCGTGCCGGCATACTTCCTCTACATGACGGCAGACCCGTCAGCCATAGACGTTAACATCCACCCCACCAAGACCGAGATCAAGTTCGAGGATGAGCGCTCAGTGTGGCAGATCATGCTCGCCTCACTGCGCGAGGCCCTCGGGCGCTTCAACGTGGTGCCCTCGCTCGACTTCGGGCCCGAGGGGGCAGTGGAGATACCGGTCTTCCCGGGCAACACTCCCACACCCCGGCAACCAGAGATAGAGGTCGACCAGTCATTTAACCCGTTCGACGGATCGGAATACCAGCGCCCCGAGACGAAATGGAAGGGCGATACCCCTCACGGCAGACCCCACGGCTGGGAGTCGCTCTTCACCATCACCGCCCGCAGCGAACAGGGGGAGGGTAACGGCAGCACGTCAGCGCAACGCCGCTTCTTCCAGGTAAAGAACAGGTACATAATGTGTCCTGTCATCTCGGGCATCATGATGATAGATCAGCGGAGGGCCCATGAGAGGGTGCTTTACGAAAGATACCTCGCCTCGCTGGGCGACGGCCCCCGCCCGGCACAGGTGTCGCTCTTCCCCGTGGAGACAGAACTTAATCCGGGTGACATCGTCATCCTCGGTGAGATAGGCGACCAGATCAGGACGCTGGGGTTTGAGGTGCAGACAAGGCCTGACAACACCGTGATCATAACAAGTCATCCTGCCGACAGCCGTAACGCCAGTCCGCTGGCAATGCTCGAGACGCTGATTGCAGAATACAAGCATACGATGAGCGACCCCTCGATCGGTGCCCGCGAACGGGTGGCGCTCTCCATGGCAAAGGCATCAGCCATACCCTACGGAATGCCGCTGACGCATACCGAGATGGAGGAGCTCTTCGATATGCTCTTCGCCTGCACCATGCCAAACTACTCTCCCACAGGCAAAACGGTGATGAATATCATCACCCTCGAAGAGCTCGACCGAAGATTCAGCTGAATTTCCGGCAGAATGGCTAAATTTGCGGACTGAAAACCGAGATTACAAAAGATGAACAGAATACTTACAGGCATGCCACCGGTGGTGAAGAACCTCATCATCATCAACGTAGTTATGTTGATCCTGACAGAAGTCCTGAAGATATCGGGGATCAACCTTAACGGAATACTGGGGATGTATTTCCCGAAATCCGAATTCTTCCGCTCATGGCAGGTGGCAACGCACATGTTCATGCACGGAGGCTTTGTACACCTCCTCTTCAATATGTTCGCCCTGTGGATGTTCGGTCGTGTGCTTGAGCAGGTCTGGGGCCCGAAACGGTTTCTGCTGTACTACCTTGTCACCGGCCTCGGCGCCGCCTTCTTCTTTGAACTGGTTCAGTATATTCAGTACAACAAGGTCATGGGCATCCTCTCACCGGAACAGCTTCAGCTGGTCTATGACAGCGGCAGCCAGGCAATCAGCCAGGGCAGGAACTTTGCAGACGCCGACATGGGAAAACTGAACTCGATACTTAACGTACCTGTCGTGGGAGCCTCAGGAGCCGTTTTCGGTGTCCTCCTGGCATTCGGAATGCTCTTCCCCAACACCCAGCTGATGTTGATCTTCCCACCCATCCCCATAAAAGCGAAGTACGTGGTCATTGGATATGCTGCCATTGAACTTTACCTCGCCATCACCAGTCCGGGGAGCGGCATAGCACACACAGCGCATCTCGGCGGCATGATATTTGGGTACCTCATGATACGCTACTGGCGCAAGACCACAAAAACACTTTACTGATGAGTATCTGGGATGAGATAAAGAATTCATTCAAAAGCGGAACAGCACTTACAAGGCTGCTATACCTCAATGTTGCTATCTTCATCCTTATAAAGATCATAGAGGTCATTGGTGTCCTTTCTGCCAGTCCTGCCCTGGCGCCGACGGTCATATCATTCCTCTCTGTCCCCGCATCCATAGACGCTCTCCTGTCCAAGCCATGGACCCCCCTGACATATATGTTCACCCACCAGGGCTTCATCCATCTTCTTTTTAACATGTTGTGGCTATGGTGGTTCGGCAAGATATTCCTGAGTTACCTCGACCAGCGCAAGCTGGTTTCGCTCTATATCATGGGCGGACTGGGAGGAGCCATTCTTTACGTTGCACTGTTCAACATCTTCCCGGCCTTTGCCGGCATGGTGAATGTATCCATCGCTCTCGGAGCCTCGGCCTCGGTGATGGCCCTCGTGGTAGCCACGGCGGTCTATCTCCCCGAGATGGAGATGCACCTCCTCTTCTTCGGGCGGGTGAAACTGAAGCACCTTGCCCTGGTCACCTTTTTCATTACCTCCGTCTTTGACTTCTCGGTCAACACCGGTGGCAAGATAGCCCACATCGGTGGAGCGCTGATGGGGCTGGCTTACGGTTACGGGCTGAAGAACGGAAAAGATATCGGAGCCTGGCTAAACAGTATTATAGACTTCTTTGTTACTCTCTTCAGGCCGGGGAAGAAGATGAAGGTCACATATAAAAAGGCCGGAGCCGCCTTTGACGCACGGCAGATGAAGACAGATTACGACTATAACAAGGTAAAGGCAGAAAAGCAGAAGGCCGTGGACCATATACTCGACAAGATCTCAAAAGGAGGTTATGACAGTCTTACCAGGGAAGAAAAAGAGATTCTTTTCAGCGAGAGTCAGAAAAAAGGATAACGTTTTAATACGTTTGACGCGGAATATCCTGCTTGCAGTGAACATCGTTCTTGTACTGCTCCTTATTGTGGCATACCTCTCTGTCTACGTCAACCCTGCCACAGCCTCCTTCCCCGCTCTCTTCGGCCTGGCCTATCCGTACATCGCTGCCGCCAACATCGTGATGGTAATTATCTGGTTAGCAATGAGGAGATGGCAGGCCCTTATCTCATTCGTGGCCATCTTAGCCGGCTTCGGTTACATTCACAACTTCATCAGGTTCACCAACCACGGCACGGAGGAGCATCACGACCTCAAGCTGATGAGCTACAACGTACGTCTCTTCAACATCTACGAGGAGAGCGAAAAGGACACCCACAGGAAGATGCTGGATCTACTGAAGAAGGAGGACCCTGGCATTCTCTGTCTCCAGGAGTACTTTGTCAGGGGTGACCCGGCTGCGGGTGAGAGGAAGCTGAAGGAGGGGCTCGGTGGTAGTCTATACACGCATTTCAAGCTGATAAAGAGCGGGGCTGCAAGCAGGTACGGCATAGCCACCCTCACCCGTTACCCCATTGTCTACCGGGGAGACATCGTTCACCCGGGTTCATCATCAATGACGATCTTCACTGACATCGTTGTTGACACGGACACTATTAGGATCTACAACAACCATTTGCAGTCGTTCCGGCTGCGCCGTGTGGAGGGCACTCTCCTCAGTGAGATTACCAGCGAGGAGCAGCGCCGCTCGATGGATAACATCCAGGGCATCTACAGCAGTCTGATGCAGGGTTTTGCCATCAGGGCGCTTCAGGTTGACAGGGTGAGAAGGCATATCGAAACTTCACCCTATCCCGTGATAGTGACGGGCGACTTCAATGACACGCCCACGTCATATACTTACCGGATCATGAGGCGCGGGCTGAAGGATGCCTTCGTGGAGGCGGGCTATGGCGCCGGCTTCACCTACAGGGGCAAATACCCGCCCAACAGGATTGATTACATTCTTTACAATGAGGAGATGTACTGCAACGACTTTGACATTGTCAAGGTTAGGTACTCTGATCACTACCCCATCATCGCCTATTTCAGGCGAATTGACCAAAAGGAAGCTTCGTCAGATCAGCGTTCCCGCCGGAGACAATAATCCCCACCCTTTTGCCTTTGAAGAGGCTCCTGTTGGCAAGCACGGCTGCCAGGGGCACGGCCGACGAGGGTTCGACCACGATCTTCATCCGCTCCCACATCAGCCTCATGGCTTCAGCTATCTGCTCCTCGGACACCGTGAGTATATCATCAACATTTGCGCTTATCACCGTGAATGTCCTTTCGCAGAGCGATGTCAGGAGTCCGTCCGCGATTGTCCGGGGCGGCAGTGCGGGCTGGATGGCGCCGCTGTGGAGTGACCGGGCAGCGTCATCAGCCAGCAGCGGCTCGGCGCCGTAGATCTTCGCTACGGGTGCCAGGTGACGGGTGGCGATGGCTGTGCCGCTGAGAAGGCCGCCGCCGCCGACGGGGGCGATGACCGCATCAGCGCCGTTGATGTCAGCAAGCATCTCCATCGCCGCCGTACCCTGACCGGCGATGATGAAAAAGTTATCATAGGGATGGATCATCGTGGCGCCGGTGCGCGCAATAATTTCGGCGGCGGACGCCTCGCGCGCCGCCAACGTGGGCTCGCAGAAGGTGATCTCCGCGCCGTAGCCCGCCACCGCCCTCTTCTTCACCTCAGGTGCCGAGGAGGGCATGACGATATATGCCTTCACCCCCCGTGACACGGCAGCATGCGCCAGAGCGGCGGCGTGATTGCCCGACGAGTGCGTCACCACGCCGGCGGCGCGCTGGCCGTCCGTAAGATTCAAAACAGCATTGGTGGCACCCCTGAACTTGAAGGCCCCTACCTTCTGGAAGTTCTCGCACTTGAAGAAGAGATGAGCCCCGCTGAGGGCATCCAGCTGCCGCGAGGTGAGCACGGGAGTACGGTGAACATGCGGTGCGATCAGCTGCATGGCCGACTCAATATCACTGAATTCCGGAGTGAATTTCATAGTAGTTCATGTTTAATTGGCCAACAATTGGCTTGAATGGTCATTGTCTCTGGTTTTTGCAGATCATGACAGTTCTTATTTTAAATGGAATGAGGGTAAATCCTGGCTACCCGTTCTCTTATCATATCATGGTATGAGGTTTTCATTTCTTCGGGGAGAAAACTTATATCAATGAAATCATGCCATTTCTCAACTGAAGTCCGTAGCTTATTGAATAAGTTTTCAATAGCTTTTGCATCAATGTTAAATCTATTCATCGGTTCAAGAAAGTCTTTCTTCCTGATATTTTTCTTTTTACCGTTTAATGTCAGAGCCAGTTCTTCATCGTCACCTTCCACAACAAGACCTGATGCAACCATGTCATAAGCCGGGCTTAATACATAACCCAGATCCGACCTGTCAAGAAGGGAGAAGTTCTTCAAATGCATATCAGCATTCCCCGTAAGAAATGAGAACAGAACCTGTTCAAAGAAATTAATGATATCTAATCCCGGATTAACTGAATATTTGACAATTGCCTTCCCTATCTGTTCGTGAGATCCATTATATTTTTGTTCAGTCAGCCTCTCTGTCAGTTGACACATATCTTCCATATGGATCCTGGTTGCATTTATCCTGTCAATCCGCCTTGTTATATATGCAAGCTGCCCGGAGCTCAGCCTGATAAGAGAGTGTGGTACGACATCCATTCCCGAAATATCTGCAAGATGCATTGTCAGGTCTTCGAGCTCCGGAAGAAATCTGTATTGTTTTGCAGGCGGTTTTAGGATGTATCCACCCCATAGCCCTACTATGGTAAATCGTTGTGGTTCATCCTTTTTCGAGAGTTTTCCCAAATGAAGTGACAACTTCGCTTGTACCCCTGTCACGGAAGTCTGAGATTTGATTACCTCCTCAGCAAGTTGCAACATTTGATCTTCCGTGTAGGGCAATTCAGGAGGAAAGGCCGTCCCGAATATTTTTCCGGAGCAGGCGCTGTGAAATTCAGCTCTTTCTTCTCCCAAAGGAGCGTAACAATATAAACATCTTCTCATTGCCTGTACTTATGATTTATCCTCCTCAATGCTGACTGCGCCAATACAATCCCTGCAACATGCAAGTAACAAGCCCATCCGGTCACGGGCATTTAATTTCCAGTTCTTCTCTGCAATTTCCAGTAACCAGCCTTCAGGAATCAGTCCATCAAAGAAAGGGAACATGGTCTTGCTTACATATGGTTTATCGCGTAAAGGCAGGGTGAGACTTACCGGCTTTGCTCCTGATCCGGTCAAAAAATCCGTATCATAGGTAAAGAAATAGCCATCTGTGGTCTCAGTTATAAACCCGGCCAATTCTTTGCGCATATATACTTTTGCCTTTCTCATTCATTTATAAGTTTTTCACGGTTAATTGGCTGTGGCCCCAGCTCCTGGCCAAAAAGTTTTAACACCTGGTTTACTTTGTCCATCCTGAGCGTGGCTTTTCCCTGTTCGATATCACGGACAAAGCGAAGTCCTACACCTGCTTTTTCAGCCAGCTGATGCTGAGTCAGCCGTGATTTTTTCCTTCTATCCTTTAGAAATTCTGATAATGTCATTGAAGTTCTTATCATCTTTATACCTTCCCGGGTATAAAGATAATAAATTTACTGTACAACATACCTCTTCGGGTATAATAATAGTCTTTAAGAATATATTTATACCCCAAAGGGTATAGTAATTATTTTCAGACAGTGAGTTATATCAGAACGGGGAGACAAATCCCGCAGGCCATCCTGGCACGGACACATTGATTGGTATGCAAATAACAGAAAGACTGCCTCAATTTGCCTTGAGACAGCCTCTTCTTTTATAAAAATGTAACGA
>JBHEOU010000093.1:0-6818 GCA_046260645.1 Bacteroidales bacterium
AACATTCCTTTTTAACATAAAACCTCCTAGTTAAATATTTGTTATTTTTTTAATTATATCTGTTTCTGATGTCAACAATATCCCGCAAATTTATAATTTGTAACTGAAACGGGAAGTGATTTAAGTCAGTTTAAGTCAATCTTAGTAAGGCTCATAATATTTTGATAATATGGAAGTTAATAAATCATAGGGTTTTGTTGAATAAATTTACGCTTAATATTTTATACCACAGCTTATTGGCAGAATCTTTGCAGTAACATTTAGCGGATGAATGTCCTGGCACATATATATCTTTCAGGCGACTCTGATAATATCATCATAGGGAACTACATCGGCGATTATGTAAAGGGGCGTGATTATCTTAAATATCCCGAAGGAATCCGCAAGGGGATCATCATTCACCGTCATATAGATGCCTTCACTGACAGGCATCCTGTTGTTCATCGCAGCAAGCTTCACTTCACGGGCAGATACCGGAAGTATGCAGGTGTCATTACGGATATTCTCTATGATCACTACCTGACCCGGGAGTGGGACCTCTTTTCGAGGCGTCCGCTGGAGAGTGTGACCTACAACTTTTACAGGGCAATGGTAAATAACTATGAGATTCTGCCTGAGAACGTTCGTGAAAAGATGCCTTTCTTCATCATCGACAACTGGCTTGAGACCTACCAGACCCGGAGCGGCATTAAAAGGGTGCTCAAGACGCTCAGTTCGATGACCTCGCTGCCAAAGGAGACGCGGTGGGCCATGAGGGTCTGGAAGAAGCAGTATTACTCAATAGAAGAGGACTTTATGGAGTTCTTTCCCCAGCTTATCAATTATGTCGAAACGGAGTTCGGTATAGTCCTCTCTCCCGGCATCCGCATCCCGTTCTGATCATCACGGATGCTCTGGCATGCGTGCGATCCGCTTCCAATAATCATCGACAAGTAAACTCTGGCCTGCGTGCGATACGCATCCCGTTCTGATCATCCCAGGTACTCGGACCTGCCGGCATCGAGCCTCAGGAACACGAACAGCAGCAGGGTGAAGCCCCATAGCGAGCTGCCTCCATAGCTGAAGAAGGGCAAGGGTATGCCAATCACAGGCATCACGCCAATGGTCATACCGATGTTTACAAAGAAATGCACAAAAAAGAGTCCGAATACACCGTATCCGTAGGCCCGTATAAACGTCGTCCGCTGTCGTTCGGCAAGTACCAGGAGCCGCAGGAGAAGAAAGACAAAAAGACCTATAACCACCACCGATCCGACGAATCCCCACTCCTCTCCTACGGTGCAGAAGATGAAGTCAGTGCTCTGCTCCGGGACAAACTTGAACTTGGTCTGGGTGCCGTTCAGGTAACCCTTCCCCGAGAACCCTCCTGAACCTATTGAGATCAACGACTGGTTAAGGTTATACCCTTCCCCGAACGGATCAGACTCCATCCCCAGCATGATGTTTATTCTTGTCTGCTGGTGGGGCTGCAGTATATTGTGAAAAGCATAGTCGACCGTAAACAGGTAGAGTATCCCGGTGATCAGAAATGCATATATGATGGCCGGCATCTTCAGCTTCAGCCTGTAGATAAACCATAAATATGAGATGCCCGCCAATACCACCGCAACCACTATGTTGCCGGCTATGCCAATACCCAGAAGGTAATACCCCGCCAGGAATGCCACGCCGCCGGTGGCAGCCATGATCACTGCCGCCCTGATTGTCAGCATAAATCCTGATGTCACGGCAAGCACAATGGCTGCCACGGCAATCAGCCCCAGGGCTACCGGCACAGTACCGAGCATAAGAGTGAGAAGGAAGAGTAACACTGCAAGAAAGGCGGAAATAAAGACGTATAGGCTCATCCCCTCGCGATACAGAACAATGAAAAAGGCGAAATAGGTGACCACCGATCCCATATCAGGCTGTAGCGCTATCAACATCACGGGAGCAATAATTATAGCCGTAGCTGCTGCCATCACCCGGAAACCGGATGACTGCCTCTGTGTATTGAGGAACGAGGCCAGGGCAAGGGCCGTTGCAAACTTGGCAAATTCTGATGGCTGGAGACTGAACGATCCAAGTTCAAACCATGCCCTTGCCCCGTTTATCTCTTTTCCGATGATGAGCACCAAAAGAAGCAGCAGGAGAAAGAAGCCGTAGATGAACCATGAAAAAAAGAACCAGAGCTTGTTATCCGTTACCATTATAAGGACGGCAAGCACCAACGCCGCTATGATAAAAACAAGCTGCTTGCCATACCGCTGTGACAGGTCAAAGATGCTGGTGTGCTGCTCATTATAAACGGCAGCATAGATGTTTAGCCATCCCATGACCATCATCGCCAGCCAGATGATCACCGTGACCCAGTCAAGTCTTCCCAGTATGTTGCTATTCTTTTGCATCAGGCTTTATTACCAATTTAAGGACATAGTCCTCAAGATACCTCCTCTTTACCTTCCCCGTCAGATATTCCTCTATCATAAGGCTGGCAATCGGAGCGGCGAATGTGGACCCGAATCCGGCATTCTCAACATAGACAGCAATGGCAATCTGCGGATTGTCTTTGGGAGCAAAGGCAACGAAAATCGAATGGTCCTTCCCGTGGGGGTTCTGTGCCGTTCCGGTCTTGCCGCAGATGATTATGCTGTCAAGGCGTGCACCGCGGGCCGTTGATCCCTCGCCACCGTTTACAGCCCCCTCCATTCCTTCTATCACGGGTTCAAAGTTCTCTGGTGATATCCCGGTGATGTACTTCTGCATATAAAGCGGTGCCGGGGAACCGTCATCACCTATTTTTTTCACCACGTGAGGGATGTAAAATGACCCCCTGTTGGCAATGACGGCAACCATATTAGCCATTTGCAGCGGGGTAGCCCCTATCTCTCCCTGCCCTATAGCCAGAGAGATAACGGTGAGAGCCTTCCAGCGGTCCTTGCCGTAATACCTGTCGTAGTATGACCGCGTGGGGATATTACCGGCAAGCTCGTTGGGAAGGTCAATACCCAGTTTGTTGCCAAAACCGAAGGCTACAAGGTAATCCCTCCAGTGATCAAAAGCCTCACCTAACAGGGGATACTCATTATTTTCCAGGATATTCCGGAAGGCATTACAGAACCATGCGTTACATGACTGGGCCACCGCCTCCGGCAGGTTAAGCGGCGATCTGTGCGAGTGGCACCCGACCGTCAGCGAGCCTGCATGGTAACCCATGCTGCAACTGAAGAGTGATGCGGGACGTATCACATTCTCCTGAAGCCCTATCAGGCCGTTCATGATCTTGAAGGTCGAACCGGGTGGATAAGAAGCCATCAGCGCCCTGTCAAAGAGAGGCTTGACAGTGTCAGCCTGCAGCATGGAAAAGTTCTCTGACCGGACCCTTCCGACAAGCAGTTCAGGATCATAGGATGGTGATGATACCAGTGCCAGAATCTCGCCCGTTGCAGGCTCAATGGCCACAATTGACCCGGTCTTGTTGAGCATCAGTTTCTCACCGTATGCCTGCAGGTTGAGGTCTATGGTTGACCAGAGGCTTGTACCCGGTACAGCCACGGTGTCATACCGTCCGTCAGCATATGAGCCTTTGATGTTGTTATGCACATCTACCAGGAATATTTCGACTCCCTTCCTGCCCCTGAGCTGCTCCTCATACGCTTTTTCAATCCCGCTGACGCCGATGTAATCACCTGACCTGTAGTACCTGTCACGTGCAATCAGCTTATTGTCGACCTCTCCCACATAGCCAAGCATGTGCGATGCCACCGGACGTGTATATTTTCTGAGTGTCCTGGCCTGAACGTAGAATCCCGGGAACCTGTACAGCTCTTCCTGCAGCAGGGCATAGGTCTCCGAGGAGATCATCTTCATGAAGACTGAAGGGGTGCGGCGCGAGTAGGAGACGGCTGTCTTCAGGCGGCTCATGAATTCCTCCATGGTTATCCCGAGAATCTGGTTGAACCTTAAAGTATCAAAGACGCTGGTCTGAACCGGAATCACCAGAAGGTCATATGCCGCCTGGTTATAGACTATCAGCTCCCCGTTGCGGTCATAGATCAGTCCTCGTGCCGGATACTGGGTGACAGGCCTCAGTGCATTGTTGGCGGCTGAGACACGGTAAGTCTTGTCTACAATCTGGATATGGAAGAGCCTGGCAATAAGGATAAGAGCAGCAGCCATAACCAGCGCCATTACCAGGTATTTCCGGTTTGCATAGCGGTCCTTCATGCCTCTTTACTTATCGGTGGGGTCTTATGAAGTCGAAAAGAACTATAAAGAATGAGGTCGCTGCAGTGCTGAGCAAGACTCTCAGCAGGGTGTGGAAAAAGTTTCTGAAACTGAAGATCTCGACAAAAAAGAGCGCCAAATGGTGTATCATGACAACCGTCACAACATAGATCAGAAACCATCTCAGTCCGTTCCTGTATGACGAGGGTGACGTTTCGGGTTCCGAAGCCTCTGCCGTGATATTGAGGGAGAGGACCCACGGGCGTACGTAGCCGGCCATAACCGTGGCGAAAGCATGCACTCCGATGGTGCCCGAGAAGAGATCGATCACTAACCCTGTCAGAAAAGCAAGAATCAGAAGTATCCATGACGGGATGGCCACCGGCAGGATCAGGATGAACATCACATAGATATAAGGATTTACATAGCCGCTAAACTCAATATTATTGAAGATCAGAAGCTGAAGCACGATCAGGATGAGGAAGGTGCCTGTATATCTGAGGACACTGTTCATCGCACGACCTCCTCCTCCAGACTATTTCTCTCCTCCCTGGTGAGGTTACCTATCACGTAGACATAGGAGAGCTTCTTAAAGTCAGCAGAGAGCTGCACCTGTAGCGAGACAAAGTCGCCTCCCCGGTTCTGCTCGCCCGTGAGTGCACCCACCATCAGTCCCGCCGGAAATATAGCGGAATAACCACTGGTAACTATCGTATCACCCTCAGTCACACTAACATGGTGAGGGATCTCCGAGAGGGTGGCATACCGGTAGTTGGTGCCTTCCCATGCAAGCGAGCCGAAATAGTCATTTCGTTCAATACTGGCACTGAGTCTGAATTCGGTGTTCAGCAATGACATCACCTCTGAATAGTTGCGTGACACCCCGACCACAACCCCGACCACACCGGTTGATGAGGCCACGCCCATGCCGTTGGTTACCCCATGCAATGAACCCACGTTGAGCGTGATAAAGTTTTTCTGTTTGTTGATCGAGTTATTTATAACCCTGGCAATCAGGTAGTTATAATTGATCCCGCTGACAGAATCCCTCACTGGCACGAATGCGCCGGGAGGGGTTGATGTCAGGCTTTCGATCCGTTGCCTGAGCATCATGTTTTCACTAAGGAGTTCTTCATTTTCCTGTCGAAGCCTGAAGTAATAGGCCCCCTTCTCAAAGCCACCGGAGATGAACCCTGAGATGTTCCGGGCCACGCCATAGAAGACGGTCTGGTGATAATTGTGGGATGTGGAGATCATAAACAGAGCCACCGCTTCCAGTATAAGAAACAAGATCAGGGTTTTATACCTGAGCAGGAAGTTCAGGAGGCCTCTCATGCATGCATCCGTTTATCTCATCAGGAACGGATACTTCTCAACATTCTTCAGGGCTACACCTGTGCCTCTGACTACGGCGTGAAGAGGGTCTTCAGACACCCTGAAGGGGATGTTTATCTTGTCAGTGAGGCGTTTGTCAAGCCCTCTGAGCAATGCACCGCCGCCGGCCAGGAAGATACCCTTGTTTACAATGTCAGCATAAAGTTCGGGCGGTGTCTGTTCAAGGACCTGTAAAATCGAGGCCTCAATTTTTGTGAGCGACTTATCGAGGCAGTAGGCAATCTCCTGGTATGACACGGGAATCTCTATCGGGAGCGAGGTCATGAGGTTGGGTCCGCGCACCACAAAATCCGCAGGCGGGTTTTCGATATCAGGCAGGGCGGCGCCTACAGCTATCTTGATATCTTCGGCCGTCTTCTCCCCTATCTTTATGTTGTGCTGATGCCTCATGTACGACTGAATGTCGGAGGTAAAGCCGTCGCCGGCTACACGTATCGACCTGTTGCAGACGATGCCTCCGAGAGCAATGACAGCTATCTCGGTTGTTCCCCCGCCAATATCCACCACCATGCATCCTTCGGGGGCCTCTACATCGAGTCCTATGCCAATGGCTGCTGCCATGGGCTCAAAGATCAGATATACATCCCTTCCGCCGGCATGCTCCGACGAGTCTCGCACGGCCCTTATCTCCACCTCTGTGCTGCCGCAGGGTATGCCAACTACCATCTTCAGAGAGGGAGAGAAGAACTTCGGACCGGTGTTGATCATCTTGATCATGCCCCTGATCATCAGCTCTGCCGCGTTGAAGTCTGCAATGACACCATCTCTCAGCGGCCTGATGACACGTATGTTCTCATGTGTTCTGCCATGCATCTGGCGGGCCCTCTCACCTATGGCTATAAGCTTGCCGGTGTTCCTGTCAATTGCCACTATAGACGGTTCATCGACAACCAGCTTGTCGTTGGCAATAATACTCGTGTTGGCAGTGCCAAGGTCTATCGCAACCTCCTGTGAAAGAAATGAAAATAATCCCATAGGTCCTTAATGCTATTTCTTGTTTATATATGTTAGTGTTTAAAGTGTCTTATACCTGTAAAAACCATTGAAACACTGTTTTTATTGCAGTAGCCTATCGATTCCTGATCACGTACTGAGCCTCCTGGCTGAACAACGGCCGTAATTCCTGCCTCGTGTGCTGTCGCAACGGAATCGGCAAAGGGGAAGAAAGCGTCGGATGCCATTACCGCTCCATCAAGGGAGAAGCCGAATGCGCGGGC
>JBHEOU010000094.1:0-259 GCA_046260645.1 Bacteroidales bacterium
GGGGGTCTCTGACCCGGATGAGAGGATCAAGTTCATCCTTGCATCATATAATGCCGGTCACGGGCATGTACTTGATGCCATGAAGCTGGCTGAGAAGAACGGGCTCAATCCGGGCAAGTGGGAAAACAACGTCTCTCTGTTCCTTGAGCGCAAGTCTGACCCTGTGTTCTATGATGATCCCGTGGTGCGGAACGGCAGGCTGAAGCAGGGTGTGCAGGTGAATGCGTATGTGGCTGACATCCTGGAGCGGTACGAGCAC
>JBHEOU010000094.1:269-6468 GCA_046260645.1 Bacteroidales bacterium
ATCAAAATTCGCAAGTCGCAAATCAGATCAGGCAGTAGGCAGCAGGCAATAGTGAATTTCCGATTTTCTATTATTTATAATCGGCAATCGCAAATTTGAGCCGGCGACGCAGGCGCAGGATCAATCCCGTATCCGCCGGCTGGCGGATCGGGACGCAAATCCTTCAGACTTTACAGACTTTATGGACTTTACGGACTTTCGACTTTCGGGTTATTTATGGACCCGGCGGATGAATTCCTCCACCTCCGGAACGCCACCCTGGTAGACCAGGTAGCCGTTGTAGGGCTCGCGCTCAGTTATCTCATCATTTACCGGCGTCAGCATAATCTTCCTGACCTCCTCCAGGTCATCGGTCTGGCCCAGCGCCCAGCCCAGCTTGGCCCAGGCCACCTCGGGCAACATGTTCCCCAGCGGGATAACCCCCATGGCCATCATGTCGCGACCGGTCTCATAGACGAACATATGCACATACCCCCAGATAGTCTGCAGGGTCATATAGACCGCCACATTCTCCTTCTGTGCACGCTCAATCGCCGGGTAGAGCTCCCTGTTCACATGTCCCAGTCCCGTACCTACAATGATTATACCCTTGTAGCCCATGTCGATGAGTGAATGGAACATCTCTACCTTCATGTGGGGATAGAAGTAGATCATCGTCACATTCTCATTAAAATACGGCATAATAGTGACATCACGGTCTTTGCGCCGCGGATTGTATCCGGGTTTCATCGGCTTCACTTCCCCGCGCCTGACGGTGGCCACCGGTATGTCGCCTATGGTTCTGAAGGTCGATCTGTAGGAGCTGTGCATCTTGCGCACCCTGGTGCCGCGGTGAAGGAACCCGTACTCGTCGCTTGTGGGTCCAAACATGCATACCATCACCTCGGCGATGTCACCGTGTCCTGCTGCCGTAGCAGCGTGTATCAGGTTCAGTGCGGCATCAGACGACGGTCTGTCCGATGAACGCTGGGAGCCCACAAGGATGATCGGCACAGGGGGATTCTGTACCATGAATGAGAGTGCTGCGGCGGTATGGTGCAGAGTATCGGTGCCATGGCCTATGACGATACCATCGATGCCTTCGGCGATCTCTTTCCCGATAGCTTTGGCCAGGGTCATGTACTGGTCAGGGCCCATGTTCTCACTGAAGACGCCAAAGAGTTTTTCTGTGTGTATGTTGCACACATCGGCCAGCTCCGGCACGGCGCCGTACAGTTCGCCGGGCGAGAAGGCAGGAATCACAGCCCCGGTGCGGTAGTCGAGCCTCGAGGCAATTGTTCCTCCTGTACCCAGGAGTTTTACCGTGGGTTTGTTGTCAGAGTAGGGGAACTCCTTCTCGGGGATCTTGTAGTTGGCTTTTTCGTAGCCTGTCTCAGTCATCCGGGTGACGGTGGTGACGTCTATACCTATATTATATCCGCTCTCAATCTTGATAACTATGTGGAGGTCGTCATTGTTTTCCGACCGCGGCAGGACAGTACCACTGAAAAGTCCGCGGGTTGTGTCAATCTCGGCCTGTCCCCACACCCTGACATTGTACTTTTTCAGCAGTGCCAGTGCTTCGCCCTTATATCCCTGGAAAAAATCTTCCGTCATAGCCATCTCTAGTTAACCTCCAGAATTTCTGATACCTCTTTCCTGACATCAGACAGCCTGAGCTTGCCGATGGCCTTCATGTGCAGCTGTCCCATTATCCAGTCGACTGATGCCGCACTGTTGCCGTTGAAGCAGATCTCTTCAAATTTCCTTGCGAGCTCTTTCACTTCGGACTTTATCTCTGTCATTGATGCCGGGGCATAGCCGGTGTCAGAAAGGATCTTTTTAAAATCGGGCTTGCTGGTTGCGACTACGCCCGGGAGCATCAGTCGCGCCACCGGTGGCAGGAGCTCCTCTTTTTTAAGGAAGGCAAACAGGTCATACAGCCTCTCGTAGCTGAATCCCTCAGCCACCCTGCCGCGACCTTCAAGGCTGCGGAAGCGGTGTCCTATCATGATGGCCGCCTCGCGGTGGCTGAACCCGAGATCGTTGCCTATTCTCTCGATGAGTGCCACAAGGTTCTTGCTCAGGAGGTAGTGCCATGCATCTTCAGGTATGCCCCAATCCTTCATCTGTCGGAAGCGGTGCGCCACATCTACCGGCAGGTCCCTGCCCAGCCTCTCAAGCATCTCCGTTGTAACGGGAATCGGTTGCGAGTCGGTGTCAGGGTACATGCGGTCACGGCCGGGAAGCACCCTTTCGAAAATCGTAGTGCCGTCTTCAAAGGTCTTACGTGTCTCATTGGGGACACCCTCAAGGGCCAGGAGGATGCGTTCCTCCACGGACTCCAGGGCAGTGGGTATATCATCATCCGGTCCCCACAGTATTATCTGTGCATCATCAGGTGCTGCCGACAGCCAGATGGCTACTTCCGGGAAGAGGTTGTTGAAATTGTTTTCATTGATCTCTTCCGAGTGGATCATGTTGGGCTTCTCGATGCATGCTATGACCTTCAGCCTGTCGCTAAGTTCGTCAGCAAACACATGACCCGGCTGTGTGAAGTGTGAAAGGATGCCCCTACAGCCCGGCAGGTTCAGTGCCATCACCTTCTCCCCACGGTCGAGCGCTGCCCGCACCGGCGCAAAATGAAACTGCATATCCGCCTCTGTGATCTCCCTGGTCTTCAGTGCCCATCCATCCGGATTGACGATCAGCTTCTGCAGCTTACTGCGGATGTTAAGCAGGGCATACTGTCTGAAAGCCTCGTTATGAGACAGTTCCGGGATCCACTTTATATGTGCCACCCCTTTCATCTCCACCCTGCTTCCTCCTTCGCAGCTTACGTTCACATCTTCACGTGCCGCGCCAATACCGGTGCGCACCTCCCCCGTGCTCCTGTTGAGGAAACGTATGTATTCAGCGGCCTCGGCCAGCTCATCGGGAGTGAGGCAGTCGGGGTAGGTGACCGTCTCTATCAGCGGCATGCCCAGGCGATCAGTCTTGTAGATACGCTTATGGCCTATATCGGAGACCTCGCGGCATGAATCCTCCTCGAGGCTCAGCTGTATGAGACGCACCTTCTTGTTTTTCAGTTGAAGTTCGCCCTCCACGCTGATGATGGCAGAGCGCTGGAAGCCTGTCGGTATGCTGCCGTCAAGGTACTGTTTCCTGGTTATATGCACCTCGCCCACGATGTTCATCCTGGCAGCAAGGGCGATTCTGATGGCAATCTCAAGCGCCTCGTGATCAATGGGGAAGGGAGGAGTGTCATCAACCTCATAGGTGCATGCCGTCTGGTTATTCAGGCGGTAGGTGATCTCCTTGCGTGTTCTGAACTCCATCAGGGCCGTGCCGTCATAGACGCCCATCTCACTGAGTGTGGGCCTCATATGGCGGATGACCTCCGCATCATATTCGTCGTGACCATGATAGATCCCGGCCGGACAACGGCAGAAAAGCTTGCTCTTCGTCTTAAGCTGCTGATGAACCTCCAGACCCGACTTGAACCCTATACGCTTATAATCATTAAGCGTCGCTTCACCGCGGCTGACATAACCGATCTCCTCTCTGGTCTTTTCGTAATTTTTCTGCGGTTCAGTTCTGATCATGGGGCAACACATTGTCATGGCAATTTAAGCAGAAGCGCCGAGATATGGAAGTGCCCGAATAAAGAAAGTTTGCGCAACTTTAACCGCAAGCTTGTTTTGACGCAGAAAACTTAAAATTATATTGAAATTGCTGCATGTATGTTTATAAAATAAATATGGCCCGATAATAATGACATTTGCATTAAAATCATGCAATGTTAATATTATTAAGCTTGTAATGATCAGAAGATCAGTCGTATCTGATAGCTTTGACAGGTGTTATACGGGCAATAAGCTGTGAGGGTATCAGAAGCATCAGGATGATGGCAATCATCGTTCCGGCATTAAGGAGGATGATATGCAGGGGGTCAAGGTTAACCGGAACGCTCTTCAGGTAGTATGAGGAGGGGTCAAGGGTAATAAATTCTGTCTTCAGTTGGAGCAGTGCCAGCCCCAGTCCGATGATATTGCCCCAGAACAGCCCCTTGGCTGTGAGCCACGCCGCCTGGTACAGGAAAATGTTACGGATGATCTTATTGTCTGCGCCCAGGGCTTTCAGAACTCCGATCATGTTTGTCTTCTCGAGGATCAGGATGAGTAGTCCGGATATCATGTTGAATCCGGCAACAAGTATCATGAGTATCAGGATGATGATCACGTTCGTGTCCTGGAATCCAAGCCAGTCGAATATCTGCGGGTATCTGCCCCTGATATTGGTAACCTTGAGCTGCTCCTCCTCCACGGCTACGCGGTATCCGATGGCATCGCGGATAACATCCGTCATCAGCTCAAGGTTATCGAAGTCGTTGATGAAGACCTCAAACCCGCTCACCTGGTCTTCGTTCCAGCCGTTCAGGCTTCTTATGTGGCCGATGTCGCAGAACAGGTATGTCTTATCAAACTCCTCGAGGCTGGTCTCATAGATCCCTTCGATTGTGAACTTGCGCATGCGGGGCGGATCCTGGACGAAGAACATCGAGAAGTCGTCGCCCAGCTTCAGTCCGAGCATATCAGCCACCTTCTTTGATATGACAACGTTATCGGTCCGGGCGGTATCATTTACGGTCACCACATCCCCTTCAACCATGTTCGATCTGAAGAAGCTCCAGTCGTAGTCGCTGTCTATACCCTTGAGCACCACCCCCTGGATATTGTCATCAGTCTTGATGATGCCTGCCTTAGTGGCGAAGACCTGTATGTTTTTAATACCCTGATGGTTATTCAGTTTCTCTATGAAAGGCTGGGTGGAGCTGACGGGGATAGTCTCATATGAAATGTTGGCGTCGAAGTTCACCACCTGGATGTGTGCTCCGAAGCCTGCCACCTTATCGCGTATCTGCTGCTTGAAGCCCGTAAGGATGGCCACGGCAAGGATCATCACTGCCAGGCCGAGGGCGATGCCGGTAATGGCAATCACGTTTATGGGGCGTGAGAAGGCGGTGCCCTGGTTGCGTTCCTTTATCAGGCGGCGGGCTATGAAGGTTCCGGTGGTCATTGGGGCAAAATTAAGATTTAAGAATTATGAATTAAGAATTAGTTAAGTAACCGTCACTTTTTTAACTTTACCGAAAACAAGGAAATTATGAAGAACCTTATTATTCTGACACTTCTGACGATGATTGCCGGGGCGGCATGCTCGGCTGGCGAAAAGGAGCAGGTGCTCATGACCGGAGCCGAACGTACCAGTGAATATCTGCCATTGATTGACGGGAAGACCGTAGCCGTTGTGGCAAACCAGACCTCGATGGTTGGAGGCACCCACTTGGTTGACACCCTGCTGTCACTCGGTGCCGACATAAAAGTGATCTTTGCTCCCGAGCATGGCTTCAGGGATCTGGCCGATGCCGGCGCAGTGATAACCTCGGGTGCTGACCCCGTCACGGGCATCAATGTGGTAAGCCTCTACGGGAACAAGAAAAAGCCTGCTCCGGAAGACCTTGAGGGCATTGATATTGTCATTTTTGACATACAGGATGTGGGAACGAGGTTCTACACCTACCTGACCACCCTGTGCTACGTCATGGAGGCGTGCGCTGAGAACGGGAAGCAGTACATCGTCATGGACCGTCCCAACCCCAACGGTTATTATGTAGACGGCCCCATACTTGACACATCACGGTACCGCTCTTTTGTCGGTATCCATCCTATCCCCGTGGTGCACGGCATGACTGTCGGTGAGTATGCCGGCATGGTCAACGGCGAGGGGTGGCTTGCCGGAGGCATAAAGTGTGATCTGACGGTAATAAAGTGTGAAAACTATACCCATTCAACAATGTATGAGCTTCCGGTGATGCCGTCGCCCAATCTCCCCAACATGAATTCAATCTATCTGTATCCGTCATTATGTTTTGCCGAGGGCACGGTTCTCTCGTGTGGCAGGGGGACGGAGTTTCCCTTCCAGGTGCTGGGGGCGCCGAAGATGCCTGACACCGGCTTCAGCTTCACGCCGCAGCCTTCGTTCGGATCATCCAGGCCGAAGCACAACGACCAGATCTGTTATGGCATCGATCTGCGCAACGCATTGGCTGACGGACTGGTCCCTAAGCCGGAGATGAACCTCGGGTGGATCATTGACACATACAACGCTTATCCTGAGAAGGATAGTTTCTTTACCGGCTATTTTGACACGTTAGCGG
>JBHEOU010000095.1:0-6411 GCA_046260645.1 Bacteroidales bacterium
ATGTTAATCCTGCACCTTCACGTGACGAGATCATAAAGGTCATTAAGCCTAACCTGTGCCGGTGTACGGGGTATGTAAAGATAATTGATGCCATTGCCTCAGCGTTTGAGGAGCTGAAAAATGATCAGAAGGTTCTGCAGAAAAGCCTTGCTGTTGCCGGGCTGAGAAATGAACGGGAGGTGTCGCACAAAACCCCTGCATTTGACGTGATTAACGGTGCCCCGACAACCGATGCCAGACCCCGGCTGGCCGGGGTCAGGCCCTCTGCAGCGGTCGGCGAGCCTTACCCCAAATACATGGCCGTCGAAACAGCACTGGGTGCCAGGGATTTCGTTGACGACATGCACTTCGAAGGCATGGTTCACGGAGCACTGCGCTTCAGCGATCATCCGCGCGCAACGGTTGTCACGATAGACATCTCGGAAGCACTGAAAGCAAAGGGAGTGATCAGGATCTTCACCGCAGCTGATATTCCGGGTGAGCATAAAACAGGACTTATCTTCCGCGACTGGCCGCTTATGGTGGCCGAAGGAGAGACGACACACTGCCTGGGTGATGTGCTGGCAGGCGTGGTGGCAGAGACGGAAGCGATGGCACGGGCTGCAGCACAACTCATAAAGATTGACTACCTGATCCTTGAGGCGGTGACCGATATGCATGAGGCTGCCAGGCCGGACAGTATAGAGGTCCATAGCGGCCGCTCCAACGTGCTGGAGACATGCAGCATCAGTGCCGGCGATGCCGGGAAGACATTCAGCGAGGCCGCCTGGGTGGCCGGCGCCATATATGAGACCCAACGTATAGAACATGCCTTCCTCGAGACCGAAACGGCAATAGCCATGCCCGAAGATGAAGGCATCAGGCTCTACAGCCAGGGACAGGGAGCATACGTAGACAGGAAAGCTGTCTCGGAGATACTCGGTCTGCCAGCGGAGAAGGTAAGAGTGATACAGGTGCAGAACGGCGGCGGCTTCGGGGGCAAGGAGGATATTACCGTCCAGGGCCATGCCTCTCTCTTTGCCTGGCACCTTAAACGGCCGGTGAGGGTACACCTGAACAGGGATGAGTCGATTATCATGCACCCGAAACGCCATCCCGTATGGATGGAGATAAGTCTTGCCTGCGACAGCAACGGAAAGTTCACGGCACTCAGCCTTAACGCCCTGGGTGACACCGGCGCCTATGCCTCCGTCGGGACCAAGGTGATGGAACGGGTGGTGGGCCACGCTACGGGAGCATACTCAGTGCCTGCAGTTGATATTAAAGCGGTGACAGTCTATACGAATAACATCCCCTCTGGCGCCATGCGAGGCTTCGGGGTGCCGCAGGTGACCTTTGCCGTGGAGAGCTGCATAGATGAGCTCTGCCGCATGGGCGGGTTCGACCGGTGGCAGATACGATGGGACAATGCCCTCGAAGACGGAAAAAGAACAGCAACAGGACAGCTCCTCAGGGGAGTGGGACTGAAGAAGACACTGCTGGCGGTTAAGGATGCCTTCGCTGCGGCGAAATACGCAGGCATAGCATGCGGGATAAAGAACACAGGCGTGGGTAACGGTATGACTGACGACAGTGAGGTGTCGGTGGAGATTATCTCGGACAGGAAGGTCATCGTCAGCCACGGCTGGAGTGAGATGGGCCAGGGTATACATACCATGGCCGTGCAGATACTGCACCACGAAACTGGCATCAATCCTGAGGTAATTGAGGTGAAAGTGGACACTGCAGCCGGCCTCCCAACAGGCATGACCACCTCCTCAAGAGCAACGGCGCTGATGGGCAACGCCATCATCGACGCCTCCTCAAGGATCAGGGAAGACCTTAAACAGGGCACCCTGCAGCAATTAGCCGGACGCATTTACCGGGGCAGGTATGTGTGCGACTGGACCTCCAAACCGGGAGCCGGGAAGGATGACCCTGCTATCCACTTCGCCTACGGTTATGCCACACAGGTGGCAATACTTGACGATGAGGGTACAATCACAAAAATCATTGCTGCCCACGATGCAGGAAAGATAATGAACCGGATGCTCTTTGAAGGACAGATAGAGGGCGCTGTGCATATGGGCATGGGTTACGCGCTGACAGAGGATCTGCCCCTGGAGAATGGCAGGCCGGTGAGCCTCAGGTTCAACGACCTGGGGTTACTGAGGGCAGACGATATGCCGGAGATAGAGGTGATCGGCATCGAAGAAAAAGACCCGATAGGGCCCTACGGTGCCAAAGGCATAGGAGAGATAGGAATGGTACCGACAGCTGCGGCCATAGCCAATGCCCTGTGCGCACACGATGGAATAAGAAGAACTAAACTACCGCTCAGAAGAGAGAGATAAATCCTAAATCACGAAGTTATGAACCTGCTGCTCAGGAACGCAACATACATTGACTGGAAAACGCTCGATTTCAGTAACAAGAATATTATTGTCCGCCCTGATGATGATACTATTCAGCTGATAAACAGGGATGATGACGGCATTGTCTACCCTGACACAGAGGTGATTGACTGTACGGGTAAGCTTGTGACAAAATCGTTTGCCGTGGGCCATCATCATGCATACTCAGCCCTGGCCAGGGGCATGGGCGCCCCAAAGAATACCCCACGTAACTTCCTTGAGATCCTTAAGTATGTATGGTGGACCCTCGACAAGAAACTTGATGCTGAATTAATTGAAATGTCTGCCCTGGTGACAGCCATGGAATGTGCCAGGAACGGTTCTACCTTCGTTATAGACCATCATGCCTCTCCCTTCGCGGTGAGCGGTTCTCTCGGAATCATAGCCGGGGCATTTGAAAAGGTGGGCTTATCACATCTGCTGTGCTATGAGACCTCTGACCGCGACGGAAAAGTCATTGCCGGGGAAGGTCTTGAAGAGACGGAGAGTTATCTTAAGGATCATAGCGGACTGGTGGGGTTGCACGCCTCCTTCACCGTTGGTGATGATACCCTTCGGCAGGCTGTTGACCTGATGAATAAGTCCGGCAGCGGCATTCACATCCATGTTGCCGAGGACAACCACGACCAGGAACAGTCGCTCTCAGAGCATGGCAAACGGGTTGTTGAACGACTCTCAGATGCGGGGGTGCTGGCCTCGGCTAAAAGCATCCTTGTTCACTGCCTCCATCTTGATGAGAGAGAAAGAGAACTGATAGGAAATTCACTCGCATGGGTTGCAGAGAACTGTGAAAGCAATCTGAACAACAATGTAGGATATTTCAACGGTGCAGGACTGGGTGATAACATTATGCTTGGTACTGACGGCATGCACAGCGACATGCTGCAGAGCCTCAGGACGGCATTCTTTGCCGGTCAGGGTCATGACAACATTTCATATGACTCAGCTTACCGGCGTTTCAGGAACGTGCACCGCTACCTGAATGAAAACGGCTTCAAAGGTGACGGTGACAATAATTTGGTTGTCCTGAATTATTCTTCACCCACCCCTGTCACAAAGGAGAATTTCATAGGGCATCTTCTCTACGGCATATCATCACGGCACATAACCGATGTAATATCCGGAGGAAAGCTTATAGTAAGAAAGAGGAAGATCACCACTGTGGATGAACGGGCCATCATGAAAGAATCAAGAAAGCAGGCTGAGAGATTGTGGGCTGCCATCCGGTCATAATTAAAATTGACTCAGGCAACTTATGGGTGTATCTTTGATGGCCTCAATTCCTGAAGCATTGATATTTTGAGGATGGAAAATCAGGGTCTGATTCGAAAAAGCAATTTTTCATGGGACGAAATTTGAAGCTACTAATAACAGTTCTTTGTGCGTTGACGGTATCGAATCCTTCTTATTCCGGTATACCAGATATTGCCACATCCGAAAAAGACTTCCCTGAACAGGACACCTTACCGGTAAACAAATCGCGACTCATAACCGTCATCTCAGGAGCTTCCGCTGCGTACATCGGATCTATGAGTTATTTGCAGTACATATGGTACAAAGACCACGACCGGGTGCCATTTGAGTTTTATAATGACCTGAAGGGATACAACCAGATAGATAAGCTTGGGCATGTCTATGGAGCCTATATTGAAAGCTACACAGGCTTCCAGGCATTGCTGTGGGCAGGAGTTCCAAGGACAAAAGCAGTCCTGTACGGCGGCAGCCTTGGCTTCTTTCTACAGTTACCTATTGAGATTTGGGACGGGATGTATGAGGGATGGGGATTCTCCTGGAGTGATGTGGGGGCCAACGCCATTGGTTCCCTGCTTGTAATCGGGCAGGAACTGGCATTTCATGAACAGATCGTAAAATATAAATTCACTTTCAGTCCCTCTCCATATGCACCCCTGGCAAATGGTTATCTCGGAGAGGGTTTTAACCAGCTGTTCTACGATTACAACGGTCACACCTATTGGCTTAGCATGAGCATTAACCGGATAGTTAAAAACGAAATCCTTCCTGACTGGGTGTGCCTGTCTGCAGGCTATAGCGCGGGAGGGATGTTTGGTGAATTTGAAAACAGAACATACTACAGGGGTGTTCCCATACCCGAAACCGAACGGTACCGTCAGTTCCTCCTATCGCTTGACATTGACTTCGCTAAAATACCCGCCAGGAACAAGAACCTGAAAAAGCTCCTGAACAGCCTGTTCATGATTAAAATTCCCTTCCCGGCTCTTGAAATAAATACTAAGGGAGAGCTTAGAGTTCATCCTCTTTACTATTAAAATGCTAACAGATCCTCTTTTGTCGAAACTTGCATTAACTGGTTCTTAGACTGTAATTATTGCTGCAGGGAGGTTAGCCTGGGTTAATCAGGCCTCAGTCTGGTTCTTAACCTGTGAAGATTACGACAGGGAATTTAGCAGGAGCTTAATCAGGCCTGGCCTCAGAGTTTCTACTCCGGAAGATAAAATAGACCGGTATGCCGGCAACTATAAGGGAAAGACCTATCAGGGCTTCGCGTGGCTGCGTCATTATAGTGTTGATAAAGAGGCCTATACAGAAGAGTACGAAGATAGCTGTAATGACCGGGTAACCCGGCACCTTGTAGGGCCTGTGTGTATCAGGCATACGGCGGCGGAGGATGAAGACACCCGTTGCGGTGGCCCCATAGAAAATATAAACGGCAAAGATGAGCATGTCTGTCAGCTGGTCGAAGGTGCCTGAGAGCACCAGCACCGATGCCCATACCCCCTGCCAGAGCAATGAGTTTCCGGGTACGTTGTGCCTGTTGAGCTTCCCGATTCCTGAAAAGAAAAGACGGTCGCGTGACATCGCAAAATAGGGTCTGGAACCCGTAAGTATGCTTGCATTGAGGCAGCCGAGGGTGGTAACCAGTATAAGCAACGAGATGAACAGAACCCCTCCCGTTCCCCATAAGCTCCTCACAACCTCAACGGCAGCTATCTGGTTGCCTGCCTCGTGAACCTGAACCAGCTCGGGGATAGACATCACACGCATGTATGCCAGGTTGACAAGAAGATATGCTACTATCACTACAAAGACACCTATCGCAATGCCCTTGGGTATGTTAGCCTTCGCATCCTTGATCTCTCCTCCGATGAATCCTACCGAGACCCACCCCTGGTAGGCCCAGAAGGCAGCCAGCATAGCTGTATAGAACGATGAGATGGTGACAGTCCCGTTACCCAGCTCCCTGACATTCATGAAGCCGTCAGGCCTGGGGGCATCATTGGTCAGCCCTGCTATGATGATCACGGCAAGCCCTGCGCAGACAACGAAGAAGATAGCCTTGCCGGTCCAGGCCCCGCTTCTCAGACCTGACATGTTGAGAAGCGTAAGCAACATGATCACAAGAATGGCTGTCAGCTTGATGCCAAAATCCTGAAACGGAAAGAAAATCCCGCCGATTGTAAAATCATGCAACGAGGGAAGAATCTCGGGAATGCTTATGATGCTGTTGAGTGATTGCGTCAGCACGTATGCCAGTGACGAAATGGTGGCGGTCTGGATGACTGCGAACAGAGACCAGCCATAGAGAAATGAAAAGAAACGGTTGTAGATTTTCCTCAGGTAGACAAAATCTCCGCCGGTGTCGGCCAGCATCCCGGCCAGCTCGGCGTTGCTGAGTGCGCCAAAGAGTGTTATGACCCCTCCCACAAGCCATACCAGGAGGATCCAGGATGATGACTGCAGCTCGGCAGCCATAGGGGCAATTTTTTTAAATACTCCCGAACCAATGATATTGGCAATGACAAAAATGATGACATATCCTAATCCGAGTGTTTTGACGAGACTTCTTGGGTTACTCATGGGCGGGCATCATTCTGCAGGTGAAGGTGCTAATTTAACAAATAAGTTGAGTGATCAGGCGGCCGATTCAGCTCTTCATCATAAAAAAGCGGAACATTTTGTACCTCTTTCCTGCCGGGAGAGTAGCCTGACAGTGTTTGCTGCCATTGCAGGAAGAGATTTACCGTATGCCTCCTTCACT
>JBHEOU010000096.1:0-473 GCA_046260645.1 Bacteroidales bacterium
CTGAAGGAAGTATTCAACTCCCCAGAAGCAACCGCCGGCGAACAGTGCCGTGCCATAGTTGCCTGCCGGAAGAACTGCAGGGACAAAATCAAGTGACACGGAGTTAACGCAATGCCTCGTGTCCTTTGGTGTAAATCGTTCACCTGTGAATACGTGCCCCAGGTGTCCCTCGCATGATGCGCATACAATTTCAGTACGCCTGCCATCGGCGTCTGTCACACGCTTTACGGCACCAGCGACCTCCTCGTCAAAACTGGGCCACCCGCAGGATGCATCGAACTTGGCATCAGAATGGTAAAGCGCATTGCCGCACTGCTTGCAGAGATAAGTCCCCTTGGCGTTGAATTTTTCATAAATACCCGTAAACGGATATTCCGTTGACTTGCTGATGATTATTTTTGATTCCGCAGCTGTCAGATCGTTATATGCAGGCCTCTCCTGCGATGTCATTTTCTTTTCCATTGAAAGCAAAG
>JBHEOU010000096.1:486-6383 GCA_046260645.1 Bacteroidales bacterium
ATAATAAGTTATAATATCGAGATTTCATACTCCCTCTGTTTCTCAAATAACAACTCAATCCGGTTAAGGTTTAAAATAAAGCTGTGTATCAAAATAATATTATGGCACAAATCTTGTTTTAAAAATAAAGTTATTTTTGTCACAGACTTAAAGGCAGTTAATATGAAAAAAGTTAGTCTTATTGTTGTTCTCGCTTTTATTGCGGCGCTTGCGCTCAGTTCATGCAACCGTGAAGCATGCCCGGCATACAGCAGCAACGATACGGAAACGACGGAGCAGGCAGGCTGAAGTTCGCTTTCCCCAAACTGCCATTCTTGAGATCTGCAGAATTATGATTATGAGATTGTGGCACGTTATATTTTTACTTATTGTCTGTGTACCGCTCGCGGCACAGGGAGATATTGATCCGCAAGACCGTATGTTCTGGCGCAATGAGCGGTCGATTGGCGCTGCCCTCAATTCCGACGGATGGTCGGTCATCTATCGTGACCTGCGCCAGATAAAACCATCACACAGGTACTTTCTTGAAGGAAGCGTTGAAGGTTTCAAGCACCCCAAGGAGATAAAGCTCTCGAACTATTATTTCCAGAGCCCGGGCACTTTTGTCTTCGGCAAGCTCAACTCGACATGGACCATCGGGGCGGGGGCAGGATACCAGAAAGAGATCTTTGAGAAGCGTGATCTGGGTGGCGTTTCAGTCAGCTGGTTCGGAGGCGGCGGAGCAACCCTCCTGTTCGCAAAGCCTATTTACTATAAGATTATTGTGCTTGTTGGTGATGACTATTACACCATTGAGGAGCAGAAGTTTGACATGACCATTCACCAGCCACTCGACATAATGAGCAAGGCATCGTTCTTCAAGGGCTTCGACGAGATCAAGCTCTATCCGGGCCTCTATGCCCGCGGAGGGTTCAGCTTTGAGTACAGCAAGAATGACAGGCTGACACACGCTATTGAGGTGGGGGCCTCCCTGCATGCATTTGCAAAGACAATACCCATAATGGCCTCAGAAGACAACAAACAGTTTTTCCCTGCCATATTTATCAGCTACCGCATCGGAATGGTACTTGACCCCCTCAATCCCGGTGGTTTGCTAAGGTTATTGCGCCGGCCACCTCAGGAATAATTTTCACCCGCCTTTGACCTCTCCTTTTTATTTTATACCTTTGTCGTTCATTTCAAGAACCTTATTAACTTATTAACAATGGCAAAGATTAAAGTAGCAATTAACGGTTTCGGAAGAATAGGCCGCAATGTATTCAAACTGGCATTTGAAAGGCCCGATATTGAAATCATAGGCATCAATGACCTTACCGACACAAAAACACTGGCTCATCTTCTGAAATATGACTCCACCCAGGGTCAGTTCCCGGGAGTCACATATGATGAGCAGAACATCATCGTAAGAGGTGACAAGATCAGAGTACATTCGGAGAAGAACCCTGCATCAATACCATGGGAGAGCAAGCCTGACATCGTGATAGAATCCACCGGGATCTTTACAGTCAAAGAGAGCCCCAAGGGCGGATATGGTGATCACCTGAAGAACGGCGCGAAGAAGGTTATCCTTACTGTTCCCGCAAAAGACGCCATTGACGCAATGATAGTTGTGGGCGTCAACGATGACATGCTCAAGCCTGAGCACACATGCGTTTCAAATGCATCATGCACCACCAACTGTCTTGCTCCCATTGCGAAGATCCTCAATGACAACTGGGGGATCGAGATCGGCTACATGACAACGATTCACTCATATACCAATGATCAGCGCATTCTGGATCTGCCGCACAGGGACCTGCGCAGGGCCAGGTCAGCCGCACTGTCACAGATACCCACAACCACCGGAGCCGCCAAGTCAGTAGGCAAGGTCATTCCCGAACTGAAGGGTAAACTTGATGGTATCTCAGTAAGGGTGCCGACGCCGACCGGTTCACTGGTTGACCTCGTGGTAGTGCTGAAGAAGGCAGCCACGAAGGAGGAGATCAACGCTGCCGTCAGGAAGGCAGCCGAAGGTCCGATGAAGGGTATTCTCGAATACACTGAAGACGAGATTGTCTCGGTTGACGTGATCCATAACCCTGCTTCAGCAGTATTTGATGCACAGAGCACAATGGTCAACGGCACGATGATCAAGGTACTGGCGTGGTACGACAATGAATGGGGTTATTCAGCCAGATGCGTTGACCTCATTATTATGATGGCCAAAACGCTGTAATCAGAACCAAACGTTTTATATACACGTAGAGAGAGGTCTGAGACCTTTCTCTCGCATTATAGGACCGTGCTATTCGATAATGAGACCGCGCTCTTTTTGTTTTCAGGGACGTTCACAGGACCATCTGCACGTCCATGTTGACACCTGCGGCATCACGGTAGTGTTCGCCCAGCTCATGCATTGACTCATCATCCTCCTCGTAGAGCCAGGTGATCCTGATCCTGTATTGCGGAGCCCGGAAACCGCTTATCATTCTCAGCACATCACGGAGGGCCTTCGACGAGCCGCTGTTAATATATTCCAGAAATATAACCACCCTAAGCTGGGTGAACCTGCCCAGGTGCAGCCTGATCCATTCCTCCAACGGATCGTAGATTGACTCCGGTCTCTCTGCAATGGAGCGGCCGGTGATGCTCAGCACATCCTCATCCGGATCGTATGTGATCCGCGGTATGTTATTTGATCCTGCCTGAATTATCTCCATTTTCCTGACAATAAATCCCTTTTCAGATCGGTCTCAGAACGGTTAGCCGGCAAATCATTCATAGCGCAGCGCTTCTATCGGGTCAACAGATGAGGCCTTGACAGCAGGTAAATAACCTGATGCCATTCCTACAATGAAGCATGCAAGAACACCTCCTATCACCCATACCCAGGGTATCGTGAAGCTTGATCCCATGCCCAGTGATACCAGGTTGCCGATGAGTATGCCGGTCAGTATACCCATAAGCCCCCCCATCTGGCCAATGATCACAGATTCATAGAGGAACTGCTGCCTTATAACAGATTTCCTCGCTCCCAGAGCCTTGCGTACGCCAATCTCCCTTGTGCGCTCGGTCACGGAGACAAGCATAATGTTCATCAGACCCACCGCAGCGCCAAACAATGTGATGAGCCCTATTATGGTGGCTGCAAGAGTGACGTATTTGATGTTCTCCATAAGGATCTCGATGATGGAGTCGCTCTTCTGTATATTGAAATCGGACTCATCGCGCGGGTCAAGGTTGCGTACAATGCGGAATATCCCCTCCGCCTCACTCGCCATCATCTCAAGGCTGACGGCTTTGTATGGCATCACTCCTATGTTGTATGTGATGTTGGGCCGGCTGTAGTACTGCCTGGCAGTGGTGATGGGTATAACGGTGTTTCGGTCGCTGCCCATCATGCTGCTGCCCTTGCTTTTCATGACACCTATGACAGTCAGCTTCAGGCCGGGCAGGCTAATCTCCTTCCCCAGCGGATCAACCCCGGGAAAGAGGAACCGCACAAGCTCCTGCCCGATGATGACAACGTGCCTGCTGCCCAGAAGATCCTCCTGCGAGAAGTTACGTCCTGATTCAATCTCCTCCCCGGAAATGGTAAGGAAGTTCTCATCCGAGCCTATAACCGAAATATTGGGATTGGTCTTGTTGTTCCTGAACCTGTATTCAGCCAGTCCTGAGGCGTTGAATGACACCGACACCCACGCAGGCTCATTGAACATTTTCTTGAACTCCATTGCCTCACGGTAGGTGATGTGGGAATGATTCTTCGTCCGGTAATGCTGATCACCCATTGTGACCCGCAACGACCTGGAGGTAATGGAGAAAGTGTTTGCCCCCATCATGGTGAACTGTGTAGTGAGAGTGCTTTTCAGCCCGTCAATGGCTGTCAGTATGCCAACCAGCGCCATGATCCCGAATGCAATGATGGCCATGGTCAGCACAGCCCTCACCCTGTTGGATTTAATGGCTTGGAACGCAACCCTTATGTTTTCGTAAAATAATGTAAACCTGCTCACACTCTTCCTCTGGCATATAATAAGGAACTAAGATACATCTTTTCTTTATTTGGTGGTTACGGCACAGTCAAAATGATGTCCCGGCCAACAAATCGGCAAAGTCGTAAAGGTGCGTATGTCAGTGCCAATATCCTTTGCTCTTAAATGATCTCAGAATCTCATTTTCATTTTTATAACTTTGCCCGTGTGTTAACGGGCATTTTTTTTATTGACAACAGGATCCGGGCCTTCGCGGCCCTGGGGCAGGTCATGCGCGACGGAGCTGCAGGAGTGACTGCCGGCCATGCCGGACGCTTTTCAGCGCTCATTGAGACGCTCCACCTCACTAATCCCTGGTTTACCCCTGACAATGTAAGGCTGGCCCTGTCATCGATAGGCAACACCCTCACTGAATCAAACCTTCACCGCTGGCTGTCAGCTTATCCTGAACTGAAGGAGGAGCGGCAACCCGTCACCGTGGGAGTGGTGATGGCAGGCAATATTCCACTTGTCGGGTTCCATGACCTGCTCAGCGTGCTGATCACCGGCAACAGGCTGCAGGCAAAGCTTAGCACAAAGGATGAACTGCTAATAAAGGCCGTTACTGATACGCTGACATCCATTGAGCCCTCATTCAGGGCCTGCATCGAGCTTACCTCAGACAGACTGAAGGGCTTTGACATGGTCATCGCCACCGGAAGCGACAACACTTCAAGGTACTTTGAGTACTATTTCAGAAAAATCCCATCCATCATTCGACGGAACCGGAACAGCATTGCGATACTTGACGGCACCGAAACCCATGTTGAGATGGAGCTTCTCGGAGACGATATCTTCTCCTACTTCGGCCTGGGGTGCCGCAATGTTTCAAAACTATACCTGCCCCATGAATACGACGTCGCAGGCCTGCTTCAACACTGGACCAGGTACGAGTCTCTTCGTTCACACTATAAATATTCCGTAAATTTTGATCACAATAAGGCAGTCATGATGGTCAACAGGGAATCCTTCACTGACGGAGGATTTGTCATTTTGAAGGAATCATCTTCCCTGACGCCGCCAATGGCTGTGCTCCATTACAGTTTTTATGATGAATGTGAAGCTCCGGAACAGGGGCCTGATTTGTCCGAAAAGATGATACAGTGCGTGACAGGACACGGCCGGCTTCCCTTTGGCAAATCGCAACAGCCCGAATTATGGGACTATGCAGATAATATTGATACCGTTTTGTTCGTTCTAAAAAAAAGTAGTGTACGGTGAACGTATATTAAAAAATATTAAATTGCACAGGTTGAAAAAGTGAGTGTATGGTTTACAGGTTTGTGGTATTAATAGATGAAGATGAGGCGTTTATCCGGGAGTTCGAGTTCCTCGACAGCCAGACTCTGCTTGATTTTCATAATGCCCTGCAGGAAGAGCTGGAGTTTGACAGGTCGCAGATAGCTTCATTTTACCTGGCAACAGATAGCTGGGAAAAGGAGGAGGAGTTCACGCTGTTTGACATGGGCGCCGGCTCATCTACAATGGAGAATGCCGTGCTGGAGGAGGTCATCTACCGCAAGAATCAGAAACTCCTGTATGTGTTTGACTTCTTCAATGACAGGGCTCTCTTTATAGAATATGTGGGCGAGGCTAAGGAAGAGGAGGACAGGGAATACCCCTTATGCACCAACTCAAAGGGGTTACCCCCCAAACAGGTCACCTTCGGCGGTGTGGCCGCCAAGAAATACAACAGCCTGATTGTAACGGATGATGACGATGACGATGTGGACGAGGATGTTGTTGATGACGAGATCTTCTTTGAAGGGGACGATGAGGAAGGTCTCTCGGAGTTCGACAACATCGAAAACATAGACGAGGAGGAGGATTAACCTTTTCCCTCCCTGATCACATGAAAAATACACTGATCGTCCTCCCCGGCCC
>JBHEOU010000097.1:0-353 GCA_046260645.1 Bacteroidales bacterium
CCACGGGACAGTATGGATCCTCTCCGATAACGGGCTCTTCAGGCTCACCGGTGATGAAGAGATGCCTGAGCAGGTCCTCAGAAACGGCACAACAACCGGTGATAAAACCTTCTTCTGTCTTCACGAGCATGGCGACAGGCTGTGGTTCGGAACCGGTAACGGTACCATAATAGTAACCGACAGCGATGCCGGCATTCACGATGAGATAAAGATGGGGGTCAGCTCTGATATCATAAGCATAAAACCACTGAACCAGCGTGAGCTTATTATCCTTACTTCCGGTGACGGATTCTTTGTTTACACCCCCGTTACAGGTGAGAAGAAACAGTACGAGAGCCGTCTGTACACCGAGC
>JBHEOU010000097.1:461-2704 GCA_046260645.1 Bacteroidales bacterium
TGGAGTATTTTTTCAATGAGCCGGGTAGCACTGACAGGAGATTCCCTAACCTGATCCACTCTGCCATGTCCGACAACCAGGGAAACCTCTGGATGTGCACCATAACAAGGGGCATTGAAAAGATCTCCTTCTTCCCGAACCAGTTCAGGGTGATCAGTCCAAAAAAGATCACCTCCTCCCATTCCGAAAATGAGGTCAGGGCGATCTTTGAAGACAATAACCGGTATCTGTGGGCAGCCACCCGTGACGGCCGGGTATACCTCTTCGATCCTGAACGCAATATGGTTGGCTACCTGCGGGACAATGGCACATTCAGCTCTGGCGAAGCCTTTAACGCACTGGTCTATGTTATTACCCAGGACCGTAACGGGAATATCTGGATGGGATCAAAAGGCAGGGGCCTCTTCAGGCTGGAACCCACCGGCAGCAGCTCCCCCTGCTGTTACAGGATCACCGGATTCAGGCACGACGATGATGACCCCTGGAGCCTGAGCCATGATAACGTATATTCAATGTACGAAGACCCGGCAGGAAGAATATGGGTGGGAACATTTAACGGGGGCCTCAACTACATCTCTGATGAGAACGGACGACTCAGGTTCATCAACTCATATAACAGGCTGAAGAACTACCCCTATTCAAATCATAAAAGAGTAAGATATATTACTTCAGATCATAATGACAGGATCTGGGTGGGGACCACCAGCGGACTCGTGATATTCAACCGCGATTTCAAAGATCCTGCAGAAGCACAATTCATTACCTGCTTCTTTGATCCCATGATTGAGACCAGCCTGGCCAACAATGATGTACATTACATCTACTGCTCGCCATCGGATGAAATATATGTAGCTACATTCGGAGGCGGTCTGAACCGTGTCATCAACGGCGGATCAGGAAATGAAATACCCGCTTTTAAATCGTACACTGTTAAGACAGGTGCACCCGATGACGTGATCCTCAGCATCGTTGACGACCTGGAGGGCAACCTCTGGCTCAGCAGTGAGAGAGGCATACTGAAATTCAACACCCGGAACGAGTCGTTTGAGATCTACAGTGAACAGAGCGGGGTGGAGAAAAGATACTTCTCGGAGGCTACAGGACTGAGAACGGCAGGCAATAATATCTTGTTCGGCTTTGACAACGGCATTTACTGTTTCAATCCCTCTCAGGTCAGGAAGGTCAACTACGTACCCCCCCTGGTCTTCACCCGTATGACAGTCGCCGGTACGGATATCCATACTGCCGGAGGCGACTCATTCGCTGATGATGGAAAGGCCGGCACGGTGCTCGAGCTCAGGCATGACCAGAAAAGCCTTAACATCGAATATGCAGCACTCGACTACCGTAATCCGAAAACTATTCAGTATGCCCATATGCTGCAAGGGGTTGACCCTGACTGGATAATTGGGAGAGGACAGAGGAGCGCTGCCTATACCAACCTCGACCCGGGTGACTACACCTTCAGCGTCAGGTCTACAAACTCTGACGGTATCTGGGTAGACAACACCCGCACGATCAGGATAACTGTAAACCCCTCCTTCTGGCAGACAACACTGTCAAAGGTATTGCTGGCACTGGTTACACTGACCCTCATCGGACTGACCATTTATGTCATCTTTACTTTCTACAAGCTGCGTCACAAGGTTGAGATTGAACAGCTTATTACAAATCTCAAACTCAAGTTCTTCACAGATATATCCCATGAACTGAGGACACCGCTTACGCTGATATCATCACCTGTCACCAATATCCTGCATAACAACAATCTTGAGCCGGAGGTAAGGGACCAGCTCACACTGGTACAGAGCAATACCCAGCGGATGCTCAGACTGGTGAACCAGATCCTTGACTTCAGGAAGGTGCAGAGCAAAAAGATGCGGCTCAGGATCGAGGAATTCCCCCTCGGGCCATTCATCTCGGGTATCTGCTCAGACTTCAGAAAAGTGGCGGAGGACAGGGGCATCCATCTTATCGTTGATGACCTCTCGGGAGGAGAGATGGTATGGGCCGACAAGGACAAGGTTGAAAAAATTGCCTACAACCTTATAACCAATGCTCTCAAATTCACCCCCCGGGGCAAGAAAGTAAACATAACCGTTACAAAAAACACTGATTCACTGGTACTTACTGTTGCTGATCAGGGCACCGGACTTTCCAGGGAAAAGATGAAAAATCTCTTCATGAGGTTCGGCAGTGATGACAAGGAGGTCATATCGATGCAGCCTGGAACGGGCATAGGC
>JBHEOU010000097.1:2714-6372 GCA_046260645.1 Bacteroidales bacterium
GAACTGACAGCAGAGAGCGAGGAGGGCAAGGGTGCAACATTCCGCGTCACATTCAGGCTCGGGTTTTCACACTTCGACAATGAGACGGAGTTCGTCCTGGCCGACGGGCAGAGCTCACCGTCATCGCGATATGCGCAGATGGCCATGCAGGACGAAGACGAAACCGATGAAGCGGGCAGACAGGATGATGATGAGCCGGTCCTGCTCTTTGTGGAAGACAATGAAGAGCTGCGAAGCTTTATAAAGATCATTCTCTCCGACGGCTTCCATGTAATTGAGGCAGGAAACGGACTCGAAGGCTTTGAGATTGCACGCAGCCAGCTGCCTGACATCATCATCACCGACCTGATGATGCCGGAGATGGACGGGCTGGAACTTGCACGCCGGATCAGGGAGGAGGTGACCACCTCACATATACCCGTTGTGGTGCTGACAGCCAAAACCGATCTCGATACACAGGTCGAAGCCCTGAAGAGAGGAGCCGATGATTTCATTACCAAACCGTTCAGCTCCACCTACCTGAGGGCAAGGATTGAAAACATCCTGCAGCAACGCAAGAAGCTTCAGGAGCTCTTCCTCTCAACCCTTGCAGACTACCCTCCATCGAAAGCCGGCAGACCATATGAGGTGACACCCTCTGAACCTTTTGTGGAATCATATGATGACAAGCTGATGAAGAATCTGATGGTGGTCATGGAACAAAATATTGACAATGCCGACCTCACCGTTGACGAGCTTGTCTCAAAGATAGGCGTAGGCAGATCGGTCTTCTTCAAGAAGCTGAAGAGCCTTACAGGCCTGGCTCCCATCGAATTCATCAGGGAGGTCAGGGTCAAGAGAGCGGCCCAACTGATAGAGTCGGGCGAATACACCATCTCTCAGGTTACTTACATGGTCGGATGCAACGATCCAAGATATTTCTCGCGCATCTTCAAACAGCGCTTCAACATGACTCCTTCGGAATACCGCGACAAGCATGCAAAACAGAAACAGTCCTGACATCAGAAAAAACTGACATCGTATGAAAGCCACAGCAACAACCGTACTCACCTTTATAATGACGATGATAATCCTCCATTCATGCGGAAACAGCAGGAATGAAGGACTGAACTCCCCGCTCTGGTCAGTGCGTATGGCAGAATCGGAGATGATCCGGAACCCGTCTCTCTGGATGGCTGATTTCGAAACGGAAAAAAAGTGGAACTACACACAGGGTCTCCTGGGTCTTGCCTTCATGCGGCTTGAGGAGGCAACCGGAGATAAGAGATATTATGAATATGCGAAGGGTTATGCAGATTCCCTTATTGATGAAAACGGGGTCATCTACAAATATAAAATGGACAACTTCAACATTGACCAGGTTAATCCCGGCAAGATGATGTTCCTGTTGTATGACCGCACAAAAGATCCAAGGTATGAGAAAGTGATCCGCACTTTGAGGGAACAGCTCGAAAGGCAGCCCAGGATTGCAGAAGGAGGGTTCTGGCATAAAAAGATATATCCTGACCAGATGTGGCTTGACGGTCTCTATATGGGAGCCCCCTTCTATGCCGAATACGCTCTGAGGTATGAACAGCCCGAGGATTTTCAGGATGTGGTGAATCAGTTTCTCATTGTTGCCAGCCACACATATGATCCTGCCACCGGGTTGTACAGGCATGCCTTTGATGCATCGCGCCGGATGCCATGGTCTGACAGCATAACAGGACAGGCGCCTCATGCATGGGGACGAGCCATGGGATGGTTCTCAATGGCTATCGTTGATGTCCTTGATTTCCTTCCGGAGGAGCAGCCGGGCAGGGACGAAATTATATCGATCTTACAGGGTATGACAGTCAAGCTGACGGAGATACAGGACCCCAAAACAGGAGGATGGTATCAGGTCCCTGACCGCCCCGGGGAGCCCGGCAACTATATCGAGACCTCATGCACAGCCATGTTCGCCTATGCCATTTTCAAGGGCGTCAGGATGGGATACCTTGACGGCAAATATCTTGCTACTGCCCGGAAAGCCTATCAGGGACTGATTGACAACTTCATCAAAACAGACAGCTCGGGACTGGTGACAATGACGAATATATGCGGTGTGGCAGGCCTCGGAGGCGATCCTTACCGCGACGGCTCCTATGAATATTATATAGGTGAGGTGATCCGCGAAAACGACCCAAAAGGCGTCGGACCGTTCATCATGGCCAGCCTGGAAATGGAATTAAGAATTAAGAATTAAAAATTATTAATTGATAATCAGTCTTTTAGACTGAGACTATTGCCTAGTGCCTATTGCTTACGCCCTCCCCTGCAAACTGGCTGCTCCTCTATTGCCTATTGCCTACTACCTACTGCCTGACCGACAAATTATCCACCCTTTTGGCAAAAAAGTGTACCTCGCAGCAGTGGACGAGGGTTAACTTTGATGTTGCTAATCATATCCTATTTATTCAAACACTAACCTGATAACTTATGTTGAATCACAAGCGCATTTTCAGAAAACCGGTGCTTCTTATCCTTGTCCTTGCTGCAGGGATTATGGTCCATGCTCAGCCAGGGACCATCCAGGGCACCGTCACAGGAGCAACAGGTGAGAGGCTCAGCGGTGTCACCGTCAGCGTTCCGGGAACAACTACCGGCACACTGACTGATGCCGTCGGAGTTTACTCAATCACTGTCCCTCCGGAAGCAAACACAATTCTGTTCTCATTCATCGGGCTTGCACCGGTGACCGAGACCATCGGCAACAGAACCATCATCAACGTCATCATGCAGGAGAGCACTCTTGACCTCGATGAGATAGTGGTGGTCGGATACGGCACCGTGAAAAAGAGGGACCTGACCGGATCAGTAGCCTCGGTAAGGTCTGACGAGATTGTCAAGACAGCATCAAGCAACGCCCTGCAATCGATTCAGGGAAAGGTGGCCGGCCTTGACATCACACGCGAAAGCGGTGAGACCGGATCGGATATCAACATGACCCTGCGCGGAGTGCGGTCAATCAATGCCTCCAACGCACCACTGTTCCTTGTTGACGGCATAGAGTATGGCTCCACCCTTGACATAAACCCCTCTGACATTGCATCGATCGAGGTGCTCAAGGATGCTTCCTCTACCGCAATCTACGGGACAAGGGGCGCCAACGGTGTTATCATAATCACCACAAAGAGAGGTGATGCAGCCGCCGGAGGAAAGTCGACCGTCTCATTGAATTCATGGGTCTCACTGAACTCGCCTACAAACCTGCCGCGCCTGATGGACGTTGAGAAGGATTACCTCTTCATGGCAGAACGACTACGCTATTCAGCGGAGAACGTCGCTGACACATGGGGTGAGACCAGCCTCTCGTCATACCCGCCATCGGTTGTCCTCTCCGATGTACTGACATCACCCTGGGAAAAGACTGTACTCGACCTCTACAACGAAGGCGGAGTAGACTGGTTTGATCTGATAATGCAGAACTCGGTCACCCAGAACTATGAGCTGTCAGCCTCCGGTGGGTCCGATAAAACCTCATTCATCATCAGCCTTGGCTTCATGGATGAGAACGGACTCCTGAAAAATGACAACCTGAAAAGATACAACGGCAGGGTTAACGTAAATCATAAGATCTCCGATGCGTTTGCTGCAGGGGCCAACCTTCAGTTCACCTACCGCGACTGGGACCGCA
>JBHEOU010000098.1:0-6357 GCA_046260645.1 Bacteroidales bacterium
CCATTAGCTACAAGACCCCGCATTTCAATTAAAAAGAAAAATGTCGTGGCTCAGTTTGATGAGGAATTAAGGGACAGTTCCACATACACTTTTTATTTCCAGGATGCCATACGTGACAACAATGAGAGCAACCCCATCCCGAATTACCAGTATGTCTTTTCAACAGGGTCGGTGCTGGATTCCCTCTCGCTAACCGGTAACGTGTTCGATGCAAATAACCTGGAGATCGTAGAGGATGTAACCGTCATGATGTATTCCAACCTCTCGGACAGCGCACCGCGAAAGCTGCTCCCCAGATACATCTCGCGTCCTGATCCGTCAGGCG
The DNA here is from genome assembly GCA_046260645.1 of Bacteroidales bacterium. Taxonomy (GTDB): domain Bacteria; phylum Bacteroidota; class Bacteroidia; order Bacteroidales; family VadinHA17; genus SR-FBR-E99. The sequence goes on from JBHEOU010000098.1 coordinate 326, forward strand.
GTTTCATGATCAGCAACATCAGGCCCGGCCAGTACCGGCTCTACGCCCTTAAGGACCTAAACGGCAACAGCCGGTATGATCTTGATGATGAGGTATTTGCCTTTAGCGACTCTGTCATCAATATAACTCCTGAAGAGTATTATGGGCTCGTGACTGACACTATAAAGTTCAGACCTCCCGCCGCCACCGAGACAACAAAACCCGATCTCTTCCTGTTCGGGCTCCACAGGCTCTATGCCTTCCGGCAGGAGCCAAAGAAGCAGTATCTCAGGTTTTCTGAAAGGAAAAGCGCATGGGCCATCGGTTTCGGACTGGCGCTGCCTTCCGATTCGGGACAGGTTTCGATAGCTCTCACTGATGCTACGCCTGAAACGTGGTACATGGAAAACAACAGGAACCGTGACACCTTCATGCTCTGGATCACCGCACCGGAGGTTTATGACAGGGATATGATCGAAGCATTGCTCACCTATCCATTTACCGACAGTACAGGGACTGTCATTGCGAGGACCGACACCCTCAGCTTCCGGTACACGAAACCTGCCATACCGCGTGGAGGGGCCGGCAGGAAACCCGCACTGTCTATCTCCACCAACCTCACTGGCAGGCTGAGGCCAGGCACCGACCCATACTTCACCGCAGCGACCCCCCTCAATGCACCGGACACGTCACTTATAACGCTGACCCAGACCATTGACTCGGTCATGACGGAGCTGACATACGATTTTGTAAGAGACAGCACTACCGGGAGAAGGATCATGATGAAGACCACCCTGACCCCCGGCGGCAGCTATTCTCTTGTTAGTCTCCAGGGTGCCTTTAAAGATATCTACGGGAACGCCACCGATTCTGTAAACTACAGGTTTTCAGTCTTGAAGGAGGAAGACTACGGGAGCCTCAAAGTATCCCTTTCGGGTTATGAGGGCGATATCATAGTTCAGCTCGTTCAAGACAAGGATAAGGTTGTCAGGGAATCTCATGTCAAAAGCCCCGGGGATGTAAATTTTCCCCTTCTTGAAAAAGGGCGCTACAGGCTGAAGGCTGTCTATGACCTGGATTCGAACAGGGTATGGACTACAGGCGACTTCAACCTTCTCAGAAACCCCGAGCCGGTTTCATATTACCCGGCTGAGCTGGAGGTAAAGATCAACTGGGCGCTTGAGCAGGACTGGGACCTTGGGACAATGTACAGCAAGGATGTATCTATCAGAAGTAAACCGGTAACAAAGAGGTAGTTATATGGCAACGCGTCGCAGGTTCATCAGAAACACCATGGTGGCAGGTGCCGCCATCACTGCCGGAGTCCCGGCATTCCCGGCATTCCCTGCATCTCCGGTGTCCCCGGTGTCTCCTGTATTCCCTGCATCCCCGGCATTTCCGTCAATGTCAGCATTTCCGGCGGGCCGGCCTTCCGCATGGACTTCAAACAGGCCCTCCCCGCGGTTGCGCAGGTTTCGCAGCAAGGCGGTGGAGGAGACCATCAAAGAAATAGAATCATACCTCGGAGACAGCGAACTTTCATGGCTCTTCGGTAACTGTTTTCCCAACACCCTTGACACCACCGTCAACTATTCTGTAAAGGATAACAAACCTGATACATTTGTCATCACGGGTGATATCAATGCGATGTGGCTGCGTGATTCATCCGCACAGGTCTGGCCGTACATCTCACTTACGGCCGGGGACCCCGGCCTCAGGGACCTGATAGCGGGAGTAATCAACAGGCAGGTGAAGTGCATCCATATTGATCCATATGCCAATGCCTTCAATGACGGCCCTGGGCAGAGTGAATGGATGAATGACCTGACCGACATGAAGCCGGAGCTCCATGAACGCAAGTGGGAGATAGACTCTCTCTGCTATCCTGTCAGGCTGGCGCATGGCTACTGGAAGGCCACGGGTGACACCTCGGTATTTGATGAGTCGTGGACATCAGCCATGAGGCTCATCATTAAAACATTCCGCCAGCAGCAGCGTAAGGAAGATCAGGGCCCTTACCGCTTTCAGAGAGTAACGGGATGGCAGACAGACACGGTGGCAGGAGGCGGCTACGGTAACCCGGTAAATCCTGTCGGGCTGATAGTCTCCATCTTCAGGCCATCGGATGACGCAACCATATGGCCCTTCCTGATCCCATCCAACTATTTTGCGGTGAAGTCGCTCAGACAGATGGCAGAGATTGCCGCCGCCGTCAGCAACGATGCGTCGCTGGCATCTGATGCCACAGCCCTGGCTGATGAGGTGGAAGGCGCACTGGCGGAGTACGCCAGGGCCGTTCATCCTCAGCACGGTGAGATAATACCCTATGAGACCGACGGCTATTACAATTACAATTTCATGGATGATGCCAATGTCCCCAGCCTTCTGAGCATGCCGTACCTCGGCACCATCGACCGCAGTGACCCGCTCTGGCTCCGCACCAGGAGCTTTGTTCTGAGCAAAAGCAACCCATATTATTTCTCCGGCATCCACGGTCACGGGGTGGGAAGCCCGCATACCGGGCTCAACCGCATCTGGCCGATAGCCATCAATATGCGGGCCCTAACTGCCAGCAATGATTACGATATTGTCTCATCACTCAAGATGCTGAAAAATACTCACGCCTCCACAGGCTTCATGCATGAGTCGTTCATGAAGGACGACCCCACACAGTTCACCAGGAAATGGTTTGCATGGGCCAACACACTGTTCGGAGAGCTGGTGCTCGAAACATACAGAACCAAACCTGAGTTGCTGAAAGAAATTTAAACCGATATTATATGACAGAAGTAGTTGCCGGAGTAGACATAGGCGGAACCAACACCAGAATAGGGTTGGTAGACAGGAAGGGAAAGGTCCATGCCGAGGACAGGCTCTCAACGCCTGACTATGACTTTGCCGATGATTTTGTGGTGGCACTTGATCTGAAGCTGAAAGAGATGATTGCGGGTCATGACGACCTGACACTTACTGGTATTGGAATAGGTGCTCCCAATGCCAACTTCAACAAGGGCACCATTGAGCTTGCACCCAATCTCCGCTGGAAGGGGATCATCCCTTTTGTGAAGATCACCGAGCGCCGCACGGGACTGAAGACCAGGATCACCAATGACGCCAATGCGGCAGCGTTGGGAGAGATGATCTTCGGAGCAGCGAAGGGGCTAAAGAATTTTATCATCCTCACCCTCGGCACCGGTCTCGGCAGCGGGTTCGTCGTTGACGGCGAGGTGGTCTATGGCCATACCGGGTTTGCAGGCGAGCTGGGTCACATGACCGTTGCCGAGGGTGGCAGGGTATGCGGGTGCGGCCGCCGCGGATGCCTGGAGACCTATGCATCAGCGACAGGCCTGGTGCGTACTGTCATCGCCCTGCTCAGCGACCGCCGTGATGAGAGCATATTGCGCGACCTCCGCAGCAGCGAGATCACCTCGCGCAGGGTGGCTGAGGCCGCGGCGGCAGGAGATGTCATCGCAATAGACGCCCTCGACCAGACAGCACACATGATAGCCCTCGGTATCGCCAACGCCGTTATCTTCTCAAGCCCGGAGACGATATTCCTCTTCGGCGGACTGGCAAAGGCAGGTGATGCCATCTTTGAACCGGTGCGGAAGTATGCAGATGAGCTGGTCCAGCCGATATTCAGGGGTACATTCACCGTGATGCCGTCAGGACTGCCGGAGGCACACGCAGCAATACTGGGAGCATCGGCCCTCATCTGGAAAGATGCTAAATGAAATTGATGCTGGCGAGTCGTATTGATTAATAAAGACAAGTGGGGCGCGAGTCAAGTTCCTTGTAAAAAAAGTGTTGTACATACTTTGCTTGTTTTAATAGTTTTGTAATACATAAAACCAGACTTATGCAGACAATAGAGGTCAGGAGACTGAAAACCGGGAAGGATATCCCGCCGATGGCAGAGGTGTCAGCCAGGCTCGATGAGCTCGGCGAAGGCCACCCCATTGAAACGGTCAACTGGGAAAAATTTCCATACAGGCCGGAGGTAAGATTCAATATTGCTTACGGTGACAGCGAGATATATATAAAGTATTATGTCAGGGAGACGAATGTAAAGGCAGAGAAGAGCCGCACAAACGAGATGGTATGTGAGGATTCGTGCGTGGAGTTCTTCGTCGCCCCGGCCGATGACGGCGTCTATTACAACTTTGAGTTCAATCCTATCGGCACCGCGCTGATGGGCTCCGGCCACGGTCGCCATGACAGCGCCAGGGCAGAGGCTTCAATAGTTGACGGCATACGCCGCCTCACAACCATGGGCGACCAGCCCTTCGCAGAGATCAGCGGCGACATACGGTGGTCACTGACGGTGGCTATACCGCTGGAGATCTTCTTTCATCACAGGGTGGAGAACCTGGCCGGCAAGAGCTTCAGGGCCAATTTCTACAAGTGCGGCGACAAGCTGAGCAACCCGCACTTCGTGACCTGGAACCCGGTGGGAACTGAAAACCCCGACTATCACCGTCCGGAGTATTTTGGAATCCTGAAATTTATATAAATGATTTGGTCCAAATCGCAAATCGCAAATCAACTGAGTACATAAAGAAAGACACATGATCAAAGGTAATGCGGTCATCGGGCAGTCAGGAGGTCCGACATCAGTAATAAACTCAAGCCTCGCGGGGGTGATCACAGCCGCCAGGGCCTCGGGTATAATTGCGGACATCTACGGGATGAACTACGGCATAGAGGGGTTTATGAGTGAGTGGCTCTTCAACCTCGGGGCACAGCCTGATGACATCATCACGGGCCTCCGCCGCACCCCGTCATCAGCACTGGGTTCATCACGGCACAAGCTGAAGGAGGAGGACTTTCCCCGGATACTTTCCATACTTGATAAATATGATATCAGGTATCTCTTCCTGATCGGAGGGAATGACACCATGGACACCATCCACAGGGTTGAGGCATACTGCCACGAAAAAGGCTACGAACTGACCGGCATCGGCATCCCCAAGACCGTTGACAATGACCTGTTTGGCACGGACCATACTCCCGGATTTGCATCGGCGGCATGGTCTAACATTCTCAACGTGATGCAGGCCGGCATGCTCGCCCGTGACATGAAGAAGGTTGATCAGTTCGTGATCTACCAGACCATAGGACGCGATGCCGGCTGGCTCGCTGCGGCAACAGCCGTCGCCAGGCGTGATCAGGATGATGCGCCCCACCTGATATACACTCCCGAGCATCATTTTGTGAAGGAGAATTTCCTTGCTGATGTCGACAACTGTATCAGGAGATACGGCTGGGTGTCAGTTGTCTGCGGCGAGGGGCTCAAGTATGCCGACGGCACTCCCGTCAGCGCCTCGCAGGTGAAGGACAGGTTCAGCAACACCGAGTTCGGTGCCATGGGAGGAGCCAGCGTGGCTGTAAGCCTTCACCGGATGATCACCTCGGAGTTCGGAATCAGGGGCGAGTTCCAGATAACGGAGTCGCTGATAATGAGCGATTTTGCCCGGGCCCTGCCCCTTGACCTCGAGGAGGCATACGGCTGCGGAATGGAAGCCGTGAGACTGGCAGAGAATGGAGAATCAGGGCACATGGTGAGCATTGTCAGGGCCTCTGATGATCCTTATGAAATCACCTTTGGGAAGGTGCCCCTCGGAGAGGTCGCCGTAGCCGCAAGGCCCATGCCGGACGAATACTTCAACGCCGCAGGCAATTTTGTCTCTGAGGCTTTTATGAAGTATATGAAGCCACTGACAGGGGAAATTCCTGATTTTGTGAGGCTTAAAAAAATAATGGTATTAAAGTAAAACGGAAAATAATGGCAACGGAATTTAACAAAGTAGCTCTCTCAATAAACGCCCACCCCGATGATGCTGAAGCATGGAACGCGGGTGTGCTTAAGCTATTGCATGACAGGGGATATCATATTGTTATTGCCACCATGACCGGTGGCGGGCTGGGCGGATGTGACATGACCATGGAGGAGACGTCGCGGATACGCTTCGAAGAGGCCAGAGCCGCCGCCGCCGTCCTTGATGCAGAGTACTACACGATGGGAGGCACTGACGGCGCCCTCTTTGACACGG
>JBHEOU010000099.1:0-6348 GCA_046260645.1 Bacteroidales bacterium
GATTTTCCTCTCAATGCCCCTTCCCCAGGATGTCAAAAAGAAACATGCCCGTGGCAAACTGCTGCTCAGAGAGGCAGAGGTAGACCTGCAGAGGGAGAACTATGTCAACGGGAACCTTAAACTCACTGAGGCAAATGAATACTTATCGGGAACCTATAACCTTGCCCGGGATAATCTCGAAGCGTACTTCAAACACTATTCCGACTGGCAGGAGTGGGCTACAAGTACCATTAACGAAAGCCGGAAGTCCGGATCATACGCAATACTGGTGGAGAAAATCCCGGCGGTGTGTCACCTGTATCTCGGTGGCAAAAAGAAATATACCTTTGAAGTGGAGTTCGGAAAAAACTGGCTTGGCGACAAGATGAGCCGGGGAGACAATGCTACTCCCGAAGGGAAATATATGGTGACCAAAAAGCTCTCCAAAGGATCCACCATATATTATAAGGCGCTGATAATCAATTATCCAAACAAGATTGACATACAGGAGTTCATTGAGAGGATCAGAAATGGCAAACTGCCCGCCGATGCACGGATAGGTGACATGATCGAGATCCACGGTGAGGGCGGCAAGGGCGCAAACTGGACACAGGGATGCGTGGCCCTCCGTAATGCAGATATGGACATTATCTATAAATACGCCACCAAAGGCACGCCGGTGACAATAATCGGCTCAACATTAACCCTTAACGAGTTTTTTTCATCCAGATCGAAGTGATCATGTCAGAGCAGACTGAAAATACCATCCCGGAAAGTGTCCCGTCAGAGAAAAATGCCTGGCAGAAAGCAATGCTTTTCATCAGGTCAGACCGCCGTGCCAGGATAGCGCTCAGAAGCATTGCCATTGTCGTTGCAATACTTTTCCTGGCCTCCGTTCCGCTATACATGGCACCTGCCCTCCAGAACTCATGGGGCACCAGCAGGGCGGAATGCAGGGTCGATTCCACGCTGCTTAAAAACCGTGGCATTCAGCGGCAGATAAACGCAACCCGAAATGAGATCAGCAGGCTTGAGCGCAGGCTCGCCTCGTTCATCCCCTCACAGACATACCTGGTCATCAACACCGTTGACAACAGGTTCTCGCTCTACCGCAACCGCAAGCTGGTGCGCGAGGGATTCTGTTCATCGGGCAGCTACACACTCCTCAAGACCATAGACGGGGAGAAGGAGTGGATCTTCAAGACCCCGCGCGGGAGGTTAACCATCCAGGGAAAGATCACTCATCCCGTCTGGCGAAAACCCGACTGGGCCTTTGTGGAGGAGGGGCTGCCCATTCCCGGCCCGACCGACGCATCGAGGTATGAGTACGGTGTTCTCGGCGACTATGCCATGAGCCTCGGCGACGGGTACCTGATACACGGAACCCTCTACAAGCGAATGATGGGTATGCCAGTGACCCACGGATGCATAAGGCTCAATGACGATGACCTCGAGGCCGTGTTCTACGCGCTCAGCATTGGCTCAAAAGTCTATATCTACTGACAACACCTTCAGATATGAATTGGGATAAATATAAAAGGTACATGATAGGCGCGGCGCTGGCGGCACTCTTCATCATACTATATCTTGCAAAGTCGGTCTCGGCCGTAAACCATGCAGTCAGGGCATTTGACGATGCCTACTTCGCCTCGCTCGAGCAGAAGGAGGGAGACACCATCAACCTATGCTCCATCCCCGGTTATATCGAAATGATTAGAGAAAAGGCGTTTCTGAGCTCACAGGTCAGAATGGCGGATTCAGATTCAATAGGGCTGCTCATAAACATCCGTGACAGCGTTTTACAGTTGCTGATAAAGGGGGTGCCGATCAGGTCGGTCAGGATAGATGAGTACGATGTCTCACCATTCTTCGAGAGAGCGAACCAGGAGGCAGTATACAGCATGCTCTCATCGCCGCTGACGATTACCGGCATGCAGGCCACCTTCCGAAAGGATCCGGTGCAGGTGAAGATCGCACCAAGGGATACCTCAGAAGCAAAGATCGATGCGAAGCCTGACACCACCGACTTCGAGGCTGTCTTTTTCACGCTGGACACCGACCGTGACATACGTTTTTATTTTGAGCAACAGGAGGATACGGTAGGGGCCGACAGGAGGGCGAGGTTTTTCTTTGACCTGAAGGACAGGGCCAGGAACACATCAGCGACGATGAGGACTTTTGTAAGGCTGAAGAACCCGCCGTATACCCCCTATGTCAAGATATGGATACCCAAGGCAGAGGCAAAGATCATTTACAGGGCGATCCCGCGTGAGGGGATGATTGTTCTGACGCACGCCAACAGGGGCCCCGGAAGAGCCGGAGAAGTGGCTCAACCGAACAAAAGACTGGGCGAACTGTTAATTACAAAAAATGCCGTCCAGATTGCGGAGCTGATCAAATATCTTAAGGAGAATGATGATGTTGAAAGACTGCATAATGAATTCTATCAAAGGACTGAAGATCCACTTAAAATGAAGTGATATGAAACTTGCATGAGAAGGAACTCACAAAAGGATATGATTATAAGCTTCATGCAAGTTCCATTCGACCAGTAAAATAATTAAAATTTAAACGAATGAAACGAAGGAAGTTTATTGTTTCAGCAGCAGCAGCGGTTCCAGCCATTACTCTTTTCCCTTCTGACCTTTCAGGAATGACCAGGAGAATGGCACCGGGAAAGCTTGAGAAGAGATCCCTTGGCATAACAGGCGAGATGCTCTCTGTAATTGGTTTCGGAGGAATCGTGGTGATGAATGCAACGCCTGCAGAAGCGTCTGAGCGCGTCAGGATGGCAATTGATGCAGGGGTCAACTATTTTGATGTCGCCCCTTCATACGGTGATGCCGAGGTTAAACTTGGTCCTGCCCTTGAGCCCTACCGGAAGAATGTCTTTCTTGCCTGCAAGACCACAGAGAGGACAAAAGCCGGGGCGCGAAAGGAGCTGGAGCAGTCTCTGATGAACATGCGCACTGACCACTTCGACCTGTATCAGCATCATGCGGTCATTACGCTGGAGGATGTCGATACACTCCTTGGTCCGGGGGGCGCGATGGAGACTTTCCTCGAGGCAAAGCAGGAGGGGAAGATCAGGCTCATCGGGTTCTCAGCTCATTCGGAGGAGGCTGCCATGGCGCTGATGGAGAGGTTCGATTTTGACACCATACTTTTTCCTTTCAGCTACGCTATCTGGCATGCAGGTAACTTCGGGCCACGGGTGCTGGCAAAAGCGAAAGAGAAGAACATGGGAATCCTTGCACTGAAGGCAATGGCAAAAGGACCATGGCAGGAGGGAGCTGACCGCACAAAGTATCCCAAGTGCTGGTATGAGCCTCTGACATCTCCTGAAGACATAACTATGGGCTTGCGTTTCACCCTGTCACATCCGGTAACAGCAGCAATACCTCCGGGAGATGAAAACCTGTTCCGGCAGGCACTCGCGCTCTCAGATAAACTGAAGCCTCTGGATCAGTCAGAGGTTATTAGCATCAAGGAAAAAGCATTGAAAGGAGTTCCCTTGTTCTCAGCTTAAGTTTCAGTAATTGTAGCTTAGTTGTATCCGGCCGGTCTTTCTGTAACTCCGGAGTCCTTTAATTTCAGGTCCCCGGTTATTAAACGGCATTTCCTGAAGTTACTCCAGCCTGCGGTGCATTGTACCCCCGGTTATTAAACGGCATTTCCTGAAGAACAAATTGTTGCAGGCATTGTTCTTCAATAACAATACTGATCAGATGGACAAACTGAAAATTGCATTTTTTGATGCCAAGCCTTATGATATTGAGTCGTTCAACGCACTGAACGCAGATTACGGATATACAATAAAATACTTCAAGTTTCACCTTACCTATGACAACGTCATCCTCGCCCAGGGGTATGATGCGGTGGTAATCTTCGTCAATGACACCGTCAATGCGGAGATGATAATGAAGCTGAAGGAATACGGAGTAAAACTCATTGCTCTTCGTTCCGCCGGGTTCAACAACGTTGACCTGAAGGCGGCACTCAACAACATAAGTGTTGTGCGTGTTCCTTCGTACTCGCCTCATGCCATCGCTGAGCATACGGTGGCGCTGATGCTGACCCTCAACAGGAAGGTTCACAGGGCTTACTTCAGGACACGCGACACGAACTTCGCCCTGACAGGGCTCCTTGGATTTGACATGTACCGAAAAACGGCGGGCGTGATAGGTACCGGCAGGATTGGCAAGGTGCTGACGCAGATCCTCAGGGGCTTTGGCATGGACGTGCTTCTCAACGACATGTACCCTGATGAGCAGTTTGCCACAGAGACAGGCAGCAGGTATACCGGCCTTGATGAGTTATACAGGAATTCAGACATAATCTCTCTCAACTGTCCGCTGACAAAAGAGACCGAGTACATGATCAACGCTTCAACCATAGGTATGATGAAGAAAGGGGTTATGATCATCAATACCGGGCGAGGCAAGCTGATCAAAACAGCCGATCTGATTGAAGGACTCAAGAGTGGGCAGGTGGGCTCTGCCGGCCTTGACGTCTACGAGGAAGAGAGCGAGTTTTTCTTCGAGGATCTCTCTGACAGGGTGCTGGCTGATGACGTGCTGGCGCGGCTTCTGACATTCAACAATGTGATCATCACATCGCACCAGGGATTCTTCACCCGCGAAGCCATCCAGAACATCGCCGAGACAACCCTGAAAAACATAGACGACTTCTTCGCCGGCCGCAAGCTGGAGAACGAGGTCTGCTTCGACTGCAAAAACTGATGACCTGAAGCCTGCCGGCAGGGTCAGCAACTGATCTGGTGCCGGGAGAGGAAAACTGACCCGCAGACCGTCCGGATCAAAAGAGAAGAGGCACCACTTTCCAGGGGCGCCTCATTTCAAAAAGGTTATTTGATAATCGACTACTTCAGTGCTTTAGCGTAAAGTTCTGAAACCTTATTCCAATTGACCACGTTCCAGAAATTGCCGACATATTCTGGCCTGCGGTTCTGGTATTTCAGATAATATGCATGCTCCCATACATCAAGTGCCAGGATGGGTTTGCCTCGTTTGGCAACCACATCCATCAGCGGGTTGTCCTGGTTGGGGGTCTGTGAGACGAACAGTTTGCCGTTGGCATCAACAGCCAACCATGCCCAACCGCTACCGAACTGTGTTTTGGCTGCAGTTTCAAATTCGGCCTTGAATTTGTCAAATGAACCAAAGGTCCCATATATTGCCTTCAGCAGATCTCCTTCAGGCTGGCCACCGGCATTCGGTCCCATGACCTTCCAGAAAAGCTTGTGGTTATAAAATCCTCCGCCGTTGTTGCGTATTACTGCCGGAAAAGAACTGATCTTCGAAAAAATCTCTTCAATAGTAAGATTGTCAATTTTGGCATCTGCAGCTGCCTTTACGAAATTGTCAAAATATGCCCTGTGGTGTTTCGTGTAGTTAATCTCCATCGTCTGGGCGTCAATATAGGGCTCCAGCGCGTCGTAAGCGTACGGAAGCTCCGGAAATGTATATTCCTGTGCCATAGTTTTGTTGTTTATTGTTAACAGACTAAAAATTAATGCGATAAATAATAATCCTTTCGTTTTCATGCTTTAATAGTTTTAAGAAATAAACACGAGGTGACACGTTTTGTTCACCACTGAACTTATTAATTGTGTACCGAATTTAGTATCTTTCGGTTTATATTTTCAGAACCTGTAAAAGCATAATAAAATGAAATGGATAGGACGCAGAGGTAGCGGCAATATTGAGGACCGCAGGGGGATGAGCACCGGTGGCAAGGTTATGGGAGGTGGAATAGGAACACTTGTAATAGTGCTGCTGGTCTATCTTTTAGGTGGTGATCCGTCGAGTATACTTGAGCAGACCGGAGGGGGTCAGACCACGTCCGGCCCCGTGGAGGCTTCTGAAGAGGAGAACCAGATGGCACAGTTTGTCTCTGTAGTACTGGCTGATACCGAGGAGGTATGGGACGAGATCTTCAGGGAGGCCGGGGCTACCTATCGCAAACCAACACTGGTGCTGTTCAGGGACCAGGTGCAGTCGGCTTGCGGTTATGCCACAGCCGCCAGTGGTCCGTTCTACTGTCCGGGTGATGAGAAGGTATACATCGACCTCAGCTTTATGGATGATCTTCAGAACAAATACGGAGCCCAGGGAGATTTTGCCGTTGCATATGTGATTGCCCACGAGATAGGTCATCATGTTCAGAACCTGATGGGCATACTGGATGAGGTGCATGTTGAGCGCCAGCGCCTGAGCGAGGTCAGGGCCAACCAACTCACCGTGAGGCTGGAGCTCCAGGCTGACTTTTTCGCCGGGGTCTGGGCGCATCACGCCAGCCGGATGTTCAGTTCACTTGAGGCGGGCGACATTGAAGAGGCCCTGAATG